>NZ_JBJGYQ010000011.1:0-176364 GCF_054050075.1 Geodermatophilus sp. SYSU D00965
CCCCACGGGGGGCCCCCGAGCCGCCCCCCGCCCGGCCCGGGGCGGGGGGGGGTCTGGAACTGCGGGGGGGGGGGGGCCGGGGCGGCCCCCCCTCGCCGGCGAGGCGCCGGTCCCAGGTGGCCAGCACGTGCGGGGCCGTTGGGGGCGAGACGAGGCTGCCGACGACGTAGCCGACCAGGCCGGCGGCGAGCCCGAGGTAGACGGGCTCGTTGGCGTAGATGTCCCCGACGACGACCATGGTGGCGAGCGTGGCGACGGTCCCCGCCGCCATCGAGACCAGCGCGCCGACGTTGGTCCCGCGCCGCCAGACCAGCCCGCCGAGGATCGCGACGAGCAGGCCGCCGACCAGGATGTCGTAGGCGATGGTCAGCGCGGCGACGACGTCCTGCAGCGCGCAGGCGATCACGATCATCAGGACGCCGAAGCCGGCCACGTAGAGCCGGTTGCTGCGGACGTGGTCGTGCTCGCTGCCCGCCTCGGGGTCACGGCCCCGCAGCCGCGCGACGATGTCCTGGCTGAACACGGTCGCCGTGGCGATCAGCGCGCCGCTGGAGGTCGACATCACCGCTGCCAGGGCGGCGGCGAGCACGAGCCCGGCCAGCAGCGGGTGCATGGTGGCCTCGACCACGGCGGCGAACGCGTCGTCCCGGGCGTCGAGCGTGGGCAGCACGACGCGGGCGGCCATGCCGATGACCGCGCCCGCCACCCCGTAGAGCAGGCAGTAGACGCCGGACGCCGCGCCGGCCCACTTCGCGACACCCGGGCTGCGGGCGGTGAACACCCGCTGCCAGATGTCCTGCCCGATCAGCAGACCGAACGTGTAGACCACGAAGTAGGTGACGATCGTCCCGCCGCCGATGCTGGTGAGCGAGAGCGCGTCCACGGGCAGGCGCTCGGCCAGGCCGTCGACGCCGCCCGCCCGCCACAGCGTGACCGGCAGCAGGATGAAGAAGATGCCGATGGTCTTGATCACGAACTGGACGAAGTCGGTCAGGGTGATCGACCACATGCCGCCCAGCGTCGAGTAGATGACGACGACGCTGCCGCCGAGGATGATCGCCGGGACCTTCGACAGGTCGAGCAGGGCGCCGAAGATCGTCGCGTAGGCGATGGTCGAGGTGACCGACAGCATCAGGGTGTAGCCGAACATCACCAGCCCGGACAGCACGCTGGAGCCGGGCCCGTAGCGGAGTTCCAGCATCTGGCTCACGGTGTAGACGCCCAGCCGCTGGATCCGGCCGGCGAACAGCAGCGACAGCGCGAGGATGCCGGTGCCGATCGCCACGACCAGCCACATGCCGGACAGCCCGTACTCGTAGCCCAGGCCGACGCCGCCGATGGTGGAGGCGCCCCCGAGCACGATGGCGGCCATCGTCCCGGAGTAGAGCAGGGGGCCCAGTCGCCGTCCGGCCACCAGGAAGTCCGACTGGGTGGTGGCGCGGCGCTTGCCCCAGAAGCCGAAGCCGATCATGGCGACCAGGTAGACGCAGACGACGGCGGTGTCCCAGTGGCTGTCCATGTCACTCCTCCTCGAGTGTGCGGGTCACGGGCGGGCGTCCAGGTGGACGAGGGTCGGGCGGTCGGCCGACAGGGCGTCGGCGACGAGGGCGGGAAGTGCCGCGGGGTCGGCGGTGCGCACCCCGTGCGCGCCCATCGCGGTGGCGATCGCAGCGAGGTCGGGCGTGGTCAGGTCGACCGCTGTCGGCGGGATCCCGCGGGCGACCTCCTGGTCACGGATCTCGCGGTAGCCGCCGTTGTCGACCACGACCACCGGCACCGGCAGCCGCAGCTCGGCGAGGGTGACCAGCTCCTGCACAGCGAACATCAGGGCGCCGTCCCCGAGCAGCGCGGCCACCGGGCGGCCGGGTCGGGCGAGCGCGGCGCCGATGGTGGCCGGCAAGCCGTAGCCGAGGGTGGCGAAGCCGGGCGTGTAGCAGAACCGGCGCGGCGCGGGCACGTCGAAGAAGTGCACCGAGCCCCGGTAGGTGACCTGGGAGCTGTCCCCGGCCAGGACGGCGTCGGCGGGCAGCGCCGCCCGGACCGCGGCGTTGACCTCCTCGTGGGTCCCGCCGTCGGACCGGGCCTCCGCGCGGCAGGCCGCGCGCAGCTCCGCGGCGCGGCGGGCGCCGTCCGCGGTCCCATCGGGGAGCAGCGCGCGGAGCGCCCGCAGGGCGGGAGCCGCGTCGGCGTGCAGTCCCACGGTGGCGGGGCAGTTCTTGTGCAGCTGGCCGGCGTCGACGTCGACGCGCACCACGACGGGGGCGGCGATCCGCCCCTCCCACAGGTCGGAGTCGCCGAGCTCGCTGCCGACGACCAGCAGCGCGTCGCACGCCGCGGCCTCGCGCTGCAGCGCCCGCAGCCGGACCGAGGCACCGACCGACAGCCGGTGGTGCTCGTCGAGGACGCCCTTGCCGTTCACGGTCGTGGCGACCGGCGCGCCGAGCGCCTCGGCCAGGCCGGTCACCTCCGCGGCGGCGTCGACGGCGCCGCCGCCGGCGACGACCAGCGGCCGCCGGGCGGCGGCGAGCAGCCCGGCGGCTCGGCGGACGGCGTCGGGGTCCGGGGCGGGTGCGGGGACGGGGTCGGCGGTGCGCGGCGTGCCGGCCCAGTCCTGCTCGAGGACGTCGACCGGGATCTCGACGTGGACCGGGCGGGGGCGTCCGCCGGTGAACGACGCGAAGGCCTCGGTGACCGCCTCGGCGGCCTCGTCGGCACTGCGGACCCGGCGACTCCACCGCACCAGCCGGTCCATCGCGCCGCTGGAGTCCTTGCACTCGTGGAGGAGGCCGAGGTCGGCGCCCTCGGTCCCGGTCGGCACGCCGGGGGAGACGACGAGCACCGGCTGGGACTCGGCGTAGGCGGTGGCCGCGGCGGTCATCGCGTTGGTCAGCCCCGGGCCGCTGGTGGTGACCACGACGCCCGGCCGGCCGGAGACCCGCGCGTAGGCCTCGGCGGCGTAGCCGGCGCCCTGCTCGTGGCGGGGGGTGACCGGGCGGATCCCGGCGGCGGCGAGGTGCCGGTAGAGCTCGAGGTTGTGCGTGCCCGGGATGCCGAACACGGTGTCGACGCCGTGCGCGGCGAGCGTCTCGACGACGGCCGCCCCGCCGTTGCGGTGCGTGCTCACCGGTTGGCGGCGAGCACGGCGAGCAGCTCGTAACCCACGTGCGCCGCGGCGATGCCGGTGATCTCCGCGTGGTCGTAGGCGGGGGCGACCTCCACGATGTCGGCTCCGACGACGTTGGCGCCGACCAGGCCGCGCAGGGTGTGCAGCAGCTCGCGGCTGGTCAGCCCGCCCGCCTCGGGCGTGCCCGTGCCGGGCGCGTGCGCGGGGTCGAGGACGTCGATGTCGATCGAGACGTAGACCGGGACGTCGCCGAGCCGCGCCCGCACCCGCTCCACGACGGTGGCCACGCCGTCGGTCTGGTAGTCGTCGGACCCGATGACCTGGAAGCCGAGGACGCCGTCCTCGGCGAGGTCCTTGACCGAGTACAGCGGCCCGCGGATGCCGACGTGCAGGCAGTGCTCCGGGTCGAGCAGGCCCTCCTCGGCGGCCCGCCGGAACGGGGTCCCGTGGGTGTAGGGCGCGCCGAAGTAGGTGTCCCACGTGTCGAGGTGCGCGTCGAAGTGCAGGACGGCCACCCGCCCGTGCCGCCGGTGCAGCGAGCGCAGCAGCGGTAGCGCGATGGTGTGGTCGCCGCCGATGGACAGCAGCGTGGCGGCTCGGTCGAGCAGCTCGTCGGCGCCGCGCTCGATACCGCGGATGGCCTCGTCGAGGTCGAAGGGGTTGACCGCGAGGTCCCCGGCGTCGGCGACCTGCTGGGCGGCGAACGGCGAGACGTCCAGCGCCGGGTGGTAGGGGCGCAACAGCTTCGACGACGCGCGGACGTGCGCGGGCCCGAACCGCGCACCAGGGCGGTAGGAGACCCCCGAGTCGAAGGGCATCCCCACCACCGCGACGTCGACGGCGTCGACCTCGTCGAGGCGGGGCAGCCGGGCGAAGGTGGCGGGGCCGGCGTAGCGCGGCACGACGGTGGCGTCGACCGGGCCGACGGGTTCGGGACGGGTCACGGCTGCGGCTCCTGGGACGGCGTTGTGCGGGGTGTGACGAGCGTCGCGTTCCGGGGCCGTCCGCCAGAATGGACGAAGTGGCGAATCGCGGTCCTCCTACTTCGCCACGACGTCCAGGAGGG
Organism: Geodermatophilus sp. SYSU D00965; assembly: GCF_054050075.1. Taxonomy (NCBI): domain Bacteria; kingdom Bacillati; phylum Actinomycetota; class Actinomycetes; order Geodermatophilales; family Geodermatophilaceae; genus Geodermatophilus; species Geodermatophilus sp. SYSU D00965. The sequence continues at coordinate 4,191 of NZ_JBJGYQ010000011.1, forward strand.
AGCGCCGGGTGCTGACCGTCGGCGAGCTCGCGTCGGCCCCGTCCCTGCGGCTGGAGGTCGTCGCCGGCCACGGGTCGCTCGACCGCGCGATCGAGGCGGCGGCCGTGTCCGAGCTGGCCGAGCCGGGCCCGTGGCTGCAGGGCGGGGAGTTGCTGCTGACGATCGGGCTGCTGCTGGACGAGTCGGACGCCGGGTGCGCGTCGTACGTCGCCGGGTTGGACGCGGCCGGTGTCCGGGCGCTCGGCCTCGGGCTGGGGGCGCAGCTGCGCTACCAGGCCGCGCCGGCCTGCCTGGTGGCCGCGGCCGAGGCGGTCGGGATGCCGCTGCTGTGCGTGCCGGACGGGGTGCCGTTCGTCGCGGTGACCAAGGCGGTGTTCGCCCACCGGGCCCGGGAGGAGCGCCGGCAGCTGGAGTGGGCGCTGCACACCCAGCGGGCCCTGACGGCGGCCGCCGTGCAGCCGGGCGGCCTGGTCGGGATCCTCGCCGCCCACGCCGAGGCCACGGGGCGGACCGGACTGGTGGTCGACCTGCTCGGGCGGCCGGTCGCGGAGTCCGGCGCGGGGGCGGCCCGGCTGGCGGACGAGCTGCGCGGCCTCGTCGACTCGGTGCGCGACCAGGGGTTGCTCGCCGCGGCCGCCGACTCGACGGCCGCGCGGCGCCGCGAGGTGCTGCCGCTGGGCTCGCGCCGGCTGCGGGCGTGGCTGCTGCTCGACGGGCCGGCCGACGTCCCGCACTCGCACCAGGTGACCGGCGACCTCGCCTCGCTGCTGACCCTGGAGCTGGAGCGCCGGCACGGCCTGGGCGCGGCGCAGCGCCGGGGACGGGCCCAGGTGCTCGCCCGGCTGTCCCGGGCGGCGGTCGACGACCTCGTCGCGGCACGCTGGCTGGTCTCGATCGGGCTGCCCGACGCCGACCTGCGCGCCGCGGTGGTCGAGGCGCCGGGCGACGGCGAGGACGTGGCCGCGGACCTCTCCGCGTCGCTCCCCGACGCGCTGGTCCGGGTCGTCGGCGACGTCGTCGAGCTGGCCGTGCCGCGCACCGTCGACCTGCCCGCGGCGCTCGCGACCCTGGCGGCAGGGCGGCCCGCCGGGATCGGGATCGGGACCCGGCCGGGGGCGCTCGTCGTCTCCCTGCGGCAAGCGTGGTCGGCGCTGCCGGAGAGCCGGGTCAGCGGGCGGCACACCCGGGCCGGTGAGCTGGCCAGCAGCCGGATGCTGCTGTCCGGGGTGCCCGCGCAGCGGCTGGCCGCGCACGCCGACGCCGTGCTCGGCCACCTCGACGCCTCCGACGGTGCGGGCGAGCTGATCCGGGCCCTGACCGCGTTCCTCGAGCACAACGGGCACTGGGCGGCCGCGGCCACCGCGCTGGGGGTGCACCGGCACACGGTGCGGGCCCGCATCGAGGCGGTGGAACGGCTCACCGGGCGGCGAATGGGGTCGGCGCAGGACCGCCAGGAGCTGTGGCTGGCGCTGCGGGCGCGGGACCTGGCGCGGATGACGGCGGAGGACTGACCGCCGGCGCGGTGCCGGGTCGGCGCTCCGCGGCCGCGGGAGTGGACAGACCGGCTCTGGCTCGCGGTGGGCGGCGTCCCGCAGATTCGCCCCGGAGCCCCGCCCCCGTCCCGAGGAGCACGCATGACCACCACCCCGTACTGGGTCGCCGGCCGGCCCGCCACCGGCGACGACGTCCTGGAGGTCACCTCGCCGCACGACGGCGCCGTGGCCGGCCGGACCACCCTCGCCGGCCCGGCCGACGTCGAGGCCGCGGTCGCCGGGGCGGACGGCGCCCGGGCGGCGTGCGCGGCGACCCCCGCGCACGTCCGCGCCGCCGCCCTCGACCACGTCTCCCGGCGGCTGGCCGAGCGCCGCGAGGAGGTCGCCGCGCTGATCACCGCGGAGTCGGGCAAGCCGCGCAAGTGGGCGCGGCTGGAGGTCGACCGCGCGGTGTCGACGTTCCGCTGGGGTGCCGAGGAGGCCCGCCGGTGGTCGGGCACGCTGCAGCGGCTGGACACCGACCCGGCCGCGACCGGCCGGATGGCCCTGGTGCGGCGGGTGCCGCGCGGCCCGGTGCTCGGCATCGCGCCGTTCAACTTCCCGCTCAACCTGGTCGCCCACAAGGTGGCCCCGGCGATCGCCGTCGGCGCGCCCATCGTGCTCAAGCCGGCCCCGGCGACCCCGCTGACCGCGCTGCTGCTCGGCGAGCTGCTGGCCGAGACCGACCTGCCGGCCGGGTCGTGGTCGGTGCTGCCGGTGACCAACGACGTCGCCGCCCAGCTGGTCCGCGACCCGCGGCTGCCGGTCGTCTCGTTCACCGGCTCGGTGCCGGTCGGCTGGTCGATCCGCGAGTCCGCGCCGCGCAAGCACGTGACCCTCGAGCTCGGCGGCAACGCCGCGGTCGTGGTCGGCCCGGACCAGGGCGACGAGGAGTCCCTGGCGTGGGCGGCCTCCCGGATCGCGACCTTCGCCATGTACCAGGCCGGGCAGTCCTGCATCTCGGTGCAGCGGGTGTTCGCCCACCGCGACGTGGCCGCCGCGCTCACCGAGCGCGTGGTGGAGGCCGTGCAGAAGCTGGTCACCGGCGACCCCACGGACGACGCGACCGACGTCGGCCCGCTCATCGACGAGCCGGCCGCCCGCCGGGTCGAGAGCTGGGTCGGCGAGGCGGCCGCAGCCGGCGCGACCGTGCTCACCGGGGGCACCCGGGAGGGCGCGGCGTACGCGCCCACGGTGCTCACCGGGGTGCCCGCCACGGCCAAGGTGTCCTGCGAGGAGGTGTTCGGCCCGGTCGTCGTCCTCGACGCCGTCGACTCGCTGGACGAGGCGTTCGCCCGGGTCAACGACAGCCGGTTCGGGCTGCAGGCCGGGGTGTTCACCCGGGACCTGCAGGTCGCCTTCCGCGCCGCGCAGGAGCTCGAGGTCGGGGGAGTGGTGGTCGGCGACGTGCCCAGCTTCCGCGCCGACCAGATGCCCTACGGCGGGGTGAAGGACTCCGGCACCGGCCGCGAGGGCGTGCACGCGGCGATGGAGGACCTCACCGAGGAGCGCGTGCTCGTCCTCACCGGCATCGCGGTGTAGGACGCCACCTCGTCGTTGATCATGGGGTCGTTGCCGGCCCGCGCGGCGCGTCCGCGCGTGTCGCCGGCAACGACCCCGTGATCGACGCGGAGGGGTGGGGCGGCCGGGGTGGGGGGCCGGGACGAGGACACCTGACGCGACGAGGCCCCGGTCCGCGCTGAACCGGGGCCTCGCCGTCGCCCGGGGCAGGGATGGCTCTCCTGCCCCTCGGGCGTCAGGACTCGATGTTGGCCATCACGTGCTTGATGCGGGTGTAGTCCTCGAACCCGTACATCGACAGGTCCTTGCCGTAGCCGGAGTGCTTGAAGCCCCCGTGCGGCATCTCGGCGACCAGCGGGATGTGGGTGTTGATCCACACGCAGCCGAAGTCGAGCGCCTTGCTCATCCGCATGGCCCGGCCGAAGTCCTTCGTCCAGACGCTGGAGGCCAGGCCGTACTCGACGCCGTTGGCCCAGGCCAGCGCCTGGTCCTCGTCGCTGAACCGCTGGACGGTGATGACGGGGCCGAAGATCTCGTTCTGCACCATCTCGTCGTCCTGCCGCAGCCCGGCGACGACGGTCGGCTCGACGAAGAAGCCGCGGTCGCCCTGCCGCCGCCCGCCCGCCGTGACCTCGGCGTGGTCGGGCGCGCGGTCGAGGAACCCGGTGACGTGGGCCAGCTGGTTGGCGTTGTTGACCGGCGGCACCATCGCGTCGGAGTCGCCCGCGCCGTTGTCGAACGTCGTCCGCGTGTTCTTCGCCTGCTCGGTCAGCGCAGCGACGAAGTCGTCGTGGATGCCCGGCCCGGCCAGCACGCGGGTGGCGGCGGTGCAGTCCTGCCCGGCGTTGAAGTAGCCGGCGACCGCGATCGCCTCGGCGGCGGCCTCGAGGTCGGCGTCGTCGAAGACCACCACGGGCGCCTTGCCGCCGAGCTCGAGGTGCACCCGCTTGACGTCGCGCGCCGCGGTCTCGGCGACCTGCATGCCCGCCCGCACCGACCCGGTGATCGAGACCATCTGCGGAGTGCGGTGCTCGACCAGCGCCCGGCCGGTGTCGCGGTCCCCGCAGATCACGTTGAGCACGCCCGCGGGGAGGAACTCCGCGGCCAGCTCGGCCAGGCGCAGCGTGGTCGCCGGCGTCGTGTCGCTCGGCTTCAGGACGACGGCGTTGCCCGCCGCGATCGCCGGGGCGAACTTCCAGACCGCCATCATCATCGGGTAGTTCCACGGCGTGACCTGGCCGATGACCCCGACCGGCTCGCGGCGGACCCAGGACGTGTGGCCGGCCATGTACTCGGCGGCCGCCTTGCCCTCGAGGTTGCGCGCCGCGCCGGCGAAGAACCGGATCTGGTCGACCATCGGCGGGATCTCCTCGCTCGCGGTCAACCCGAGCGGCTTGCCGGTGTTGCGGCTCTCCAGCGCCACCAGCTCGTCGGCGTGCTCCTCGATCGCGTCGGCGATGCGGAACAGCGCCAGGGAACGCTCCGAGGGCGTGGCGTCCCGCCAGCCCGGGAAGGCGTTCGCCGCGGCGGTGTAGGCGCGGTCGACGTCCTCCGCACCGGCGACCGGCGCGGTGGCGAACACCTCGCCGGTCGCGGGGTCCACCAGGTCCATCCGGCGGCCGTCCGTGGCGTCGACGTGCTCCCCGCCGACGAAGTTGCGCAGCTCGAGCTTCTCGCTCACGGCAGGTCCCTCTCGTTCGTTCCCCGTGCTGATCCCGTCGTCATCCTGCTGCCGGACCGCCGATCGGTCCAGCCGCCGGGGCATCCGGCTGCGGATTCCCCATCTCGGCCTCGACCTCCGCCAGCAGCTCGGACCCGGTGACCACCTTCTCCGCGAAGTGGCGGTGCATCCACGCGAGGTGGTCGTGCCGGCTGCGCATGATCCGCAGCGTGTCCCAGTTGGGGAACACCTGCTGGAGCACGTGCTCCTGCATGAGGCGGGGGTCGACCTCGTAGACGTGCTCGAAGGTCGTCTGCGCCACCTCGCTCACCCGCAGCGGCGCCGGCGGGGTGTGCTGCTCGGCGAACCGGTAGGGCGCGGTCGCCGACGGGCCCGCGGGCTGGTCATCGGTTCTCATCGGTGGTGTCCCTCCCGTAGGCGCGGTCGAGCAGGTACTTGCCCGGGTTCATCACGTTGTTCGGGTCCAGCGCGCGCTTGACCTCGAGCATCACGTCGAAGCCGCGGCCGAGCTCCTGCGGCAGCAGGTCGACCTCGCCCTCGCGGCACGAGCCGTGGCAGGCGCTCATCGACCCGCCGTGGGCGAGGGCGACCGCGGCGATGTCCCGCTTGGCCTGCACCCACGCGGCCCACGCGGCGTCGTCCAGGCGCTGCTCCCAGATGCCGACGTCGATCTCGGTCAGGTAGTCGACGCCGGTGGCGGCCGACGTGTAGGCGAACATCCCCCAGTCGTCGAAGACGTCGGTCTTCCGGCGCAGGTCGGCGAGGATCTCGTGCCACGCCTTGCTCACCGCGGGGACGGCGGAGAAGTTCACCGCGGCGTCCTCGCAGTGCCAGGACATCGGGATGACCTGGCCGTCCTTGGTGCGCCCGTGCAGGGGAGTGGCGTACCGGTCGTGCCGGGCCGCCCAGTCGCCCTCGGAGATCTCGTCACCCAGGTAGCGGGCGCCGTGCTCCTTGGCGATCCGGAACAGCCGCTTGCCGCCGGCCCGCACCTCGTCCTCGTAGCCGTACATCACCGCGCACACCAGGGCGCGGACGTCGGTGGGCTGGGGGATGTAGGCCTCGTCGTCCCGGCGCAGGTAGGCGACCTTGTGCTCGTCGAAGAGCACCGCGCCGGCGAAGGTGGCCACCCCGGCGCGGGCGAGCGCGCCGGTGCACGCGTGCGCGTCGTCGTAGTTGTCGAACGCCCAGAACGGCGAGAGCTCCGCCTCCGGCTTGGGGAAGAGCTTCAGCGTGGCCTTGGTGGCGATGCCGAGGGTGCCCTGGTGCCCCATGAACAGGTGCTTGAGCTGGTAGCCGCTCGAGCTCTTGCTGATCTTCTGCCCGATGCCGTCGCCCACGTGCAGCACCTCGCCGGTCGGCAGCACGTGGTCGAAGCTGAGGACCAGGTCGCGGGTGTGCCCGTAGCGCGACCCGATCAGTGACCAGCCGCTGGTGCCGATCCGCCCGCCGACCAGCGAGCACGGGTAGGACGCCGGGTCGTCCGGGTAGAACAGCCCGTGCTGGGCCAGCCGCTCGTTGAGCTTGAGCATGCTGATGCCGGTGCCCACGGTGACGGTGCGGTTGACCAGGTCCAGCTCGTGGATCTGGTTCATCCGCTTGACGTCGACGACGATGCCGCGCCGCATCGGGACGGCGCCGTCGGTCAGCCCGGTCCCGCCGTCGCGGGGGACGACCGGGATGTGCAGCTCGTTGGCGATCTTCACGACGGCCGCCACCTGCTCGGTGGAGGTGGGCAGCACCACGACGTCGGGCACCCGCTCGGACCACCGGTGCACCGGGAACGGCGCCGGGACGCGGGCGCGGTTGTAGCGGTCGGTCTTCGCCAGCAGGATCTGGTCGTCGGCCAGGATCGGCCGCAGCGCCGCCACCAGGGTGTTGAGCTCGGTCTCGCCCAGGGGCTCCCGGGTGAAGGGAGCCGGTTCGGTGATCGTCATGGTCAGTGCCCCCCGCACCCGCAGCCGCCGGAACCGTTGCCGCACCCGCCGCCGCAGCCCCCGCCGCCGCAGCCGCCGCGACTGCTGCCGTGGGCGCGGCGCGCCCGCCCGGGAACGCCGGTGCGCTCCTGGGCCAGCCGCCGGTCGCCGACGTCCCCACGGGAGCCGCCGACGGTGATGCCGAGCGACTGGGCGAACAGCTCGTGCAGGTCGACGACGTCGATGTCCTCCGCGTCGCCGGCCTCGGACAGCGGCCGCTCCGACCACGGGCAGGCGCTGACCAGGGTGTCGACGTCGAGCTCCGCGGCGCGCTCCAGGCGGGCGGCGCTGATCTTGGCGGTGAGCTCGGGCTTCTCGATCGGCAGGCCGCCGCCGCCACCGGAGCAGTAGGACCACTGGGTGACCCGGTCGACGTCCTCGAAGCGCAGCCCGGGGATGGCGCGCAGCAGCTCCCGCGGCTCGGCCCAGATGCCCTTGCGCTTGTTGAGCCGGCACGGGTCGTGGTACGTGATCGCCCGGTCCACCGGCACGGTCGGGGTCAGCCGGCCCTCGCGCAGCAGCTGGGCCAGCACCTCGATGACGAGCACGACCTCGATGTCGAACTCCTCGCCGAAGTACTTCGGGTAGTCCTCGGTGAAGCTGATGTAGTCGTGCGGGTCGAGCACCAGCACCCGCTTGGTGCCGGTCGACCGCCAGTTGTCGAGGTTGTGGCGGGCGAAGCGCTGCGCCTGCTCGGCGTAGCCCATCTCCGCGGCCGGCCCGCCGCAGCACCACTGCTCGCCCATGAGGCCGAACTCGTAGCCGGCCATCTGCAGCATCTGGGCGACCGCCCGCGGCACCGACGTCCGGTAGAACGCGGCCTCGCAGTCGACGAACAGGATCGTCTCGCCGCCGATCGGGATGTCGAGGCCCTCGGCCCAGTCGCGCACCTTCTCCTGGCTGACCGGCGTCTCGCCGAGCACCGGCTCGTGCGTGCGCAGGTCGGTGCGCTCGTTCCAGATCTGCCAGCTCGGCTGGTGCACGCCGCTCTCCACGGCGAGGGACCGCACCGCCTTGACGACGTCGACCGTGCGCGTGCGGAACCGGTAGAAGTCGCCGGTGAACAGCGTGTTCGGACACCGCAGCTCGCAGGCACCGCACTGCGTGCAGTTGACGTAGTCGGCGGCGATGTCGGCGATGTCGAGCTCGCCGCGCTCCATGGCCACGACGTTGGCGTGGAAGGCCGTGGGGGTCCACGACTCGTTGCGCTCGACCTGGGTGACCGGGCAGACCTCGCGGCAGAACTTGTGCCCCGAGGAGAAGCAGTTGTACGAGGTGTTGCGCCACTGCTCGACGAACGCGGCCGTCTTCGGGTCGGTGTGCGGCGGGGGGACGGGGCCGGCGAGCGTCTCCGGGAAGTCCGCCAGCTCCGGTGAGTTGGACGGGGCACCGGGGGTGAACGGCTCGGAGAGGGCGTCGACCCGGGGTGTCCCCTCGGACGCCCGGTCGGGCTGGACCTGTGTCACTGCGTGCTCCTCGTCACAGGGGCGGGTGGGGCGTGCGTCACGCTAACGAGGAAAACCTATGGAATCAACGGTTAAGCCGGTGGTTCCGAGGTGTAACACTTCTGGTCACCCGGTGACAGGAGGCGAGCGTGCAACTGCTCAGCGGTGACGCCCGGCGCGCCGTCTTCGCACCCCTGGACGACGGCGCCCTGCGCAGCGAGGCCGTCGTCCGGCGGGTGGGCAGCGCCATCGCGCTGGGCCTCCTCGCCGACGGCGAGCAGCTGCCCACGGAGGCCGACCTCGCCACGATGCTCAACGTCTCCACGGTGACGCTGCGCGAGGCGCTGGCCGAGCTGCGCAAGCTCGGGCTGGTCGACACCCGCCGGGGCCGGGGCGGTGGCAGCTTCGTGCGGTCGCGGGAGGACGTCCTCTCCGAGCTCGCCGACGCCCGCCTGGCCGAGCTGGGCACCACGGACCTGCGCGAGCTCGGCGACGTGCACAGCGCGGTCGCGGCGGCGGCGGCACGCCTGGCGGCCTCCCGGGCGTCGCGGACGGAGATCGCCCGGCTGCGGGACATCGTCGACCGGCTGGCCTCGGCCGGGTCGGTCACCGGCCAGCGCCGCACCGACGGCCGGTACTACATCGAGCTGGCGGCCTGCGCGCAGTCGGTGCGGCTGACGATGCAGGAGATGGACCTGCACCTGGAGCTCGGCCAGCTGCCCTGGCCACCGGCGCACGCGCCCGGGCTGCTCGACGTGATCGTCGCCGGCCACCGGGCGGTCATCGACGCGGTCGAGGACCGGGACGCCGCCCGGGCCCGGGCCCTCACCGAGGCCCACATCGAGACGCGGACGCTCTGGGCGATCGAGCTGCGGCTGCAGCGCCTCGGTGACCTGGGCGCACCGCAGCGGGAGGTGTCGTGACCCCTGGCATTGACGAGGCCGCGCGGGTCGCCGCAGCGGTGTCCGACCTCGTGGAGCAGGTGTTCGTGACCGTCGCCCGGGTGCGCGGCGCGGTGCTGCGCTCGGTCGAGCGCGACGGGCTGCGGGCCCGGAGGCGGGTCCTGCCGGACGGCGTCCAGGAGCTGCTGCGCGAGCCCGGGCAGCTCGCCGTCGGACTCGGACTGGTCGTCGCACCGCGGCCCGAGGAGGGCCTGCTCCAGCGGCTGGAGTGGTGGCAGGTCGACCCGGACGACGGGGAGCTGCACACCCTCGAGCCGGACCTGCGGCCGACGAGCCTGGGCTACTACGACTACACGACCACCGAGTGGTACGACGTCCCGCGCCGGACCGGACGGCGGCACGCCTTCGGCCCCCACGTCGACGTCCACGGCACCGGGCGCTACGTGCTGACCTTCACCGAGCCGGTCGTGGCGGGCAGCGGGTTCGTCGGCGTGGCTGGCGCCGACGTCCCCGTGCGCCGGTTCGAGTCCCACCTCCTGCAGGCGCTCAGCCCGCTGCGCACGCCGTTCGTGCTGCTCAACGACGAGGGGCGGGTCGTCCTCTCGACGGCGCCGCGGCTCGTGGTGGGCAGCCTGCTGCCCGCGGGCGCGCGTGAGGCGGAGGGCGGCGCGGCCCTGCCCGGACTGCCCTGGCGGCTGTTCCTGGTCGAGGACGGGCGGCGGCTCGCCGGGTGACCTGCGCCGGGGGAGCGGCGATCGACACGCAACCCCGGCGAAACACGCGGGACTTGTCCTGTGAACTATGGCTCTATAGGTTTTCCGCCGACCTTGTGGCCTGGGGCACACCGACGTCCGTCGGCGGGGCCTGGCCACCGAGCCGAGGAGACCCGGTGACACCACCCGGAGCACAGGCCGGCGGGACCGCCGACGACGCACAACTCGCCGCGCTGGGGTACACCGGCGAGTTCCACCGCAGCATGGGCCTGTGGGCCAACATGGCCCTCGGCTTCACGTACCTCTCGCCGCTCGTGGGCGTGTACTCGCTGTTCGCCTACAGCCTCTCCATCGGCGGCCCGCCGGCGATCTGGTGGATCGTGATCGTCGGCGTCGGCCAGCTGCTGGTGTCGCTGGTGTTCGGCGAGGTCGTCTCGCAGTACCCGCTGGCCGGCGGCATCTACCCGTGGACCCGGCGGCTGTGGAACCGGCGCTACGCCTGGATCGTCTCGTGGGTCTACATCTGGGCGATCATCGTCACCGTCACCTCGGTGGCCGAGTTCGGCGGCGGCTTCGTCGCGGCGCTGTTCAGCATCGACGCCACCCCCGGCGTCGCGCTGGCCACCGCCGTCGCCCTGCTGGTGCTCGCCTTCGCCATCAACTACAGCGGCACCCGCAACCTGGCGCGCATCGCCAAGATCGGGCTGGCCGCCGAGCTGATCGGCGTCATCGCGCTCGGGCTGTTCCTGCTGCTGTTCCGCCGCGAGCAGCCGTTCACGATCTTCTTCGACACCCTGGGCGCCGGCGGGGGCAGCGGCTACCTGGGCACCTTCCTCGCCGCGGCGCTGTCCGGCCTGTTCCTCTTCTACGGCTTCGAGGCCTGCGGTGACGTCGCCGAGGAGGTCGCCGACCCGACCCGGCGGATCCCGAAGGCGATGATCCTGACGATCCTCGTCGGCGGTGTCTCGGGCTTCCTGTCCTACGCCGGCTACGTGCTGGCCGCCCCGGACGCCCAGCTGCAGGCGATCATGGCCGGTGAGGACGTCGACCCGATCCCGACCATCCTCGAGGGCGCGCTCGGCACGGCAGGCTCGAAGGTGTTCCTCGTCGTCACGGTGACCGCCTTCATCTCCTGCGTCCTCTCGCTGCAGGCCGCCGGCAGCCGCCTGCTCTACGCCTTCGCCCGCGACCGCATGCTCCCGGCCAGCGGCTGGCTGTCCCACGTCTCGGAGCGGCACGCCGTCCCCACCAACGCGCTGCTGGTCGTCTGCGTCGTGCCCGTGCTCATCTGCCTGTTCGTGTTCTGGCGGCCGGACTCCCTGGCCCGTGTCACCGCCTTCGCCGTCCTCGGCATCTACATCGCCTTCCAGGCGGTCGTGCTCGCCGCGCTGCGGCAGCGGCTCAAGGGCTGGCGCCCGGCGGGGCTGTGGAACCTGGGCTCGGCCGGCCTGGTGGTCAACGTGCTCGCGCTGGCCTACGGGATCTTCGCGATCGTCCTGCTGATCAAGCCGGCCCCCGGCACGGAGACCTTCCTCGACCGCTGGATCGTGGCGATCGGCCTGGTCATCGTCGCCGGCACCGGGCTGCTGTACCTGTTCCTCGCCCGGCCGGACCGGCACTCTGCGCACATCCCCGAGGGCGACGCCCGCGAGGTGGCCGCCCAACTCCAGCAGATCCGTCGGGACGCCGGTGTCCCGGTGAGGGAGGAGATCCGATGAGGTTCAGCTACGCGATGCTCCCGGACTACCCGCTCGAGGAGTCGATGCGGGCCATCAAGCTCGCCGACGAGCTCGGCTTCCACGCCGTCTACGCCGCCGACGAGACCTGGCACAAGGACCTCTGGCTGTTGTTCGCGGCCGCGTCCCAGCAGACGTCGCGGATCCGCATGGGCCCGAGCCTGTCCGGGGTCGTCCTGCGGGAGCCCTCGCTCATCGCGCAGGCCGCCGCGACGCTCGACGAGCTGACCGGGGGCCGGGCCGAGGTGGTCCTCGGCAGCGGCAACTTCGGCCTGCTCGCCGAGTACAAGATCGACTGGTCGCAGACCAAGCCGCTGTCGCGGGTGGTCGAGGGCGTGCACGTCGTCCGCACGCTGCTCGACGAGGGCGCGATCACCTTCGACGGCGAGTTCTTCCGCTACGACGGGCTGTTCACCTTCGCCCGGCCGGTGCAGGAACGGGTGCCGGTGAAGATGGGCGCGATGCGGGGTCCGCGCTCGTTCGTCGCCGCGGCGGAGCACTCCGACGGCTGCCACCACGCGCTGAGCTACACCCGGGAGGCCTACGACTACGCGGCCGAGCACCTGCGGGCCGGCGCGGAGAAGGCGGGCAAGGACTGGACCACGCTCGACTTCGGTGCGTGGGTGGTCGTCTCGGTCGGGCGCGACTCCGCGGCCGCGAAGGACGCCGCCCGCAGCATGGTCGGCATCTACGCCTCCTCGATGCCCGCCGAGCAGCTCGAGCGCAACGGCGTGGACCCGGCCGACCTCAAGCCGATCATCGACGCGATCGCCGGCGGCGACCTGGCGCGGGGCATCGAGCTGACCACCCCGGAGATCGCGGACAAGCTGTCGTTCTCCGGCACGCCGGAGGAGGTGACCGCGAAGATCAAGGAGATCGAGCCGGCCGGGGTCAACCACCTCATCGCGGCCATCACCGACGCCTCGCTGGTGAAGGCGTTCACGGGTCGCGAGCTGCCCGGCGTGGCCAGCGTGGAGGAGCAGCTGCGGCTGCTCCACGACGAGGTCATGCCCGCCTTCGCCTGAGCCCCGTCCCGCTGCCGCCCGTGACAGGGCGCGGCGGCGGGGTGCACCTCGGCGGGCCGCGGCTGCTCCGTGGCCGGCCCGCCGAGGTGCCCGGGTCCGACAACACGTCCGTGTGAGGAGCTGCCTGTTGTACGGCCCGGAGGCCTCGACGTCCCCTCTGGCGGGCGTGTCCCGCCCTCGTCCGAGCACGGGCCGCCGGCTGCTGCCGGTCCGGGCAGCCGACGCCCCGGCCGGGGAGCGGGGGACGGCGCCCCTGAGCACGGACCTGGACCGGTCGTACGACGGCTGGCCGCCGGTGGTGCAGGGCTGGGACGACGTCGTCTCGGCAGTCGCGACGGAGCTCCTCGTCGAGGTCCCGCGACTGACCCGCGAACTGGTCGGCGAGTTGCTCGTGAGGTTCCGCGACGACCTCGTCCGCGACCGTCAGGAGACGGCGGCTCTCGAGGCGAGTGTCAGCGACAACCTGCACACAATGTTCCGGATGCTCGCCCACCGGGTGTCCAGTGCGAGCCTGACGGTGCCACCGAGCGCCCTCGCGTGGCCGCGGCGACTGGCTCACGACCGGGTGTCCCCCCACTCGTTGCAGCGCATCTACTACGTCGGACACCAGCTCATCTGGCGGCGGTGGGTGTTCCCCCGCCTGGCAGCGGCGGGTCTGCCCGCGTCGGAACTGGCCCGGGCGGCCGAGCACGCGGAGGCCGAGCTGTTCGAGTACCTCGACCGAGCAGCGCAGCAGGTGCTCGCCGAGTACGAGGACGAGTTGCTCGTCCGAGGGCCGTGGGGACCGCACGTCCGGGAGCAGACGGTCCTGGAGCTCCTCGCCGGCCGGGTGCCCACCGACCAGCAGGTCGCGGAACTGGGCTACCCCCTCTCGTCGGTCCACCAGGCGGTGATCGTCTGGCGGGACTCCCGCGCTCCTCTGGGCGTCGCCGCGCTCCACCCGACCAACGTCGCGGAGCGGGTGTGCCGGGCGCTGGGTCGGCGCTACCTGCTGATGGACCGGGGCCCGAACGAGACGTGGGGATGGGTCGAGGTCACCACGGGGGACGGCGCCCAGCCGGCGACAGCCCCCGGGCCCGTGCTCGGGCTCGGGGACCTCGGGGACGTCCACGTCGCGATCGGTCAGGCCGCGACGGGTGTACCGGGGTTCCGCGTCACCCACGAGGACGCCGGGCGGGTGCAGGTGGCCGTCGCGCAGGCCCGGCGTCCCGCCCCGTCGATCACGCACTACGCCGAGATCGCCCTCGTCACGCTGTTGACCGCGGACCGGGACGCCGCCGCGGACTACGTCCGTCGGCAGCTGGGAGAGCTCGGCGGCGACAGCCCGGAGACGGGACGACTGCGCCGGACGATCCGGGTGTTCCTGGACACCGGACGCAGTCATGCCCGGACCGCCGAGGAGCTCGGCATCCACCGCAACACCGTGCGGTACCGCGTGCAGCGGGCCGAACAGCTCCTCGGACGCTCGGTGCACCACGCCGGTTCGGAACTGCACAACGCGCTGCTGATCACCGAGTGGCTGGGGCAGCCGTCCGGCTCCTGACCGCTGTGTGCGCTGCGCACAAGTCGGCGCGGCAGGTCGTGCAGTGGGGCCGATGTGGCACAGCGCACCCGTTCCTAGCCTTTCCACATCCCTCCTCGACGCCCGCGCGCCCCTGCGGCGGCGCCGGGCGATCCCCTGTCCCGGAGGGAGTGAGGAGAAGCGATGGCCCTGTCCGATCCCACGACGACGCGGGACAAGTCCGAGGACTGGATGGAGGAGTTCCGCCGGCGCCGGGTCGAGGCCCTCCGGCCACTGGTCACGCCGGAACTCGTCGAGGCCCACCGGGCCAACCCGCGCGGACCGCACAGCCACGAGTTGAACCTCGTGCTCAACTTCGTCCGCGGTCCCGCGTACCCGATGGACGCCAAGCCCTTCGTACACCTGCGGCACCCCTACGACGACTACGGGCTGGCGCTGATGACGGCTCGCGGGGAACCGGCGACCCTGCTGTCGGACACCCGCTACACGAGCGAGACGGAGGCCGTCCACGCCGTCTTCCTGCAGCGTCTGGCGGCGCACGGCCTCGACGGCGCGCTCGGTCAGGGGGACGGGGATGTCTGAGCTGTTCATCCGGGGCTACTGCGACCGACCGAGCGTCGCGCCCGGCGAGGTCGTCCGCTTCTACGTCAGCACCGACGAGCCGGCCCAGTACGCCGCACGGCTGGTGCGCCTCGGCTGCGCCGACCAGCCCACCGCGGACGGCGGGCAGACCCGCGTCACCGACGGCGACCACGTCGACCACCTGACCTCCACCCCGGTCGGTTCGGACGTCGACGGCGAGCACGCCGGTCGCCCGCAGCGGACGCAGATCGGCGGCCACGTCGTCGTCCCCGACGGAGGCGGCTCGCTCACCGGCGCGAACGGGCTCACCGTGCACGCCTTCGTGTGGGCCACGACCCCGCAGAAGGACCAGGGCGTGGTGAGCCGCTGGGACGACGCGACGGGCAGCGGCTGGGCGCTCACGCTCGAGGACGGCTTCCCGACGCTCACCGTCGCCGACGGCACCGGGACCCGCGCGGTGGTGCGCAGCGAGCGGCGGCTGTTCCCGGAGGTCTTCTACTCCCTCGTCGCCGGCTTCGACCCCGGCTCGGGGGAACTCTTCCTCGAGCAGCGGGTCAGCCTGACCCGGACCAACAGCCGGCTCGGCCACGTGGTGCCCCTGGACTCCGACGCCGCCGCGACGGCCACCGGCACCGTGCCGGTCGCCGACCCACAGGTACCTGTCGTGCTCGCCGGGGTCACCGAGGAGGTGGCCGACGGTCGCACCTGGGTGAGCCGGCTGTTCAACGGCAAGATCGATGCCCCCAAGGTGCTGCGCGGCGCGCTGCCGCGCGAGCAGCGGGACGCCCTGCACACCGGCGGTGTGCCCGAGGGCGCCGAGCTGATCGCCCACTGGGACTTCACGCGGCAGGTGCACGCCGGCGGTGTGGCCTCCGACGACGTCACCGACGTGTCCGGCAACGGCCTGGACGGGCGCTGCGTCAACCAGCCCGACCGGGCGATGACCGGCTGGAACTGGGACGGGCACGAGGAGAACTACCTGCACTGCCCCGAGCAGTACGGGGCCATCTGGTTCCACGACGACTCGCTCGACGACTGCTCGTGGGTCGACCCGTTGGAGCTGCGGGTGCCCGACGGCCTGCGCAGCGGGGCCTACGCGCTGGTGGTCACCTCCGGCGAGCACGAGGACCAGATCCCGTTCTTCGTGCTGCCGCCACGCGGCACCGCGACTGCCCGGATCGCCGTCCTGATCCCGACCCTGAGCTACCTGGCCTACGCCAACAGCCAGGACATGCAGAACGCGCCGACAGCCCAGGCGATCATGGGCGTCTTCACCAGCATCGAGGACCGCGACCTCGAGCTGCACCGCGATCCGCGGTACGGGCTGTCGACCTACGACTACCACGCGGACGGCCGGGGCGTGCAGTACAGCTCGTGGCGCCGACCCCTGCTGAGCATGCGGCCCCGCTACCGCCACGAGTTCGGCTCGCTGTGGCAGTTCCCGGCGGACATGCAGCTGCTCGGCTGGCTGGAGACCTCCGGCTTCGAGTACGACGTGATCACCGATCACGACCTGCACGCCGAGGGCCTGGAGCTGCTCCGCCGCTACAACGTGGTGCTGACCGGCACGCACCCGGAGTACTACAGCGGCCCGATGATGGACGCCTGGGAGGACTACCTGGCCACCGGCGGCCGGGGCATGTACCTGGCCGGCAACGGCTTCATCTGGGTCACCTCCGTGCACCCGGACAAGCCGTGGATGATCGAGGTCCGCAAGGGCGAGACGGGCACCCAGGCGTGGCGGGCCCGGCCCGGCGAGTACCACCACGAGTTCAGCCCCGAGCGGGGCGGCATCTGGCGGATGCGCGGCCGGGCGCCGCAGAAGACCTGGGGCACCGGGATGAGCTCGCACGGGCTGGACGTCTCGACCGGTTACGTGCAGCTGCCCGACGCCCGCGACCCGGCGGTGGCCTGGATCTTCGACGGGATCGGGCCGGACGAGGTGATCGGCGACTTCGGACTGGTCAACGGTGGTGCTGCGGGTCTGGAGATGGACATCTACGACCTCGGTCTCGGCACGCCGCCGCACGCGCTCCTGCTGGGCAGCTCGCACGGGCACAGCGTGAACGCCGTGCTGGTCCCCGAGGAGCAGTTCTTCCCGCACGCGGGGATGAACGGCATCGAGCACCCCCGGATCCGGGCCGACCTGGTGTACTTCACGACCCCGCAGGGCGGCGCCGTCTTCAGCGCCTCGTCGATGACGTGGTGCGGGAGCCTCCCGGTCCGCAACGGGGACAACAACGTCTCCCGGATGACCGCCAACGTCCTGCGGAAGTTCGCTGCGGACGAGCCGGTGGAGGAACTCGTCTGACCGGGCGGGTGGCGTCCCGCGCCGCCGGGACGCCACCCGTGCCGGGCCGCGTGCGTGCTCAGCCGGTGGGCGGGTGCAGGGCCAGCCACAGCTCGGCGCGGACGCCGGGGGAGTCCAGGTCGCGGCCGAGCAGCTCCTGCACCCGGTGGATGCGCTTGCGCAGCGTGTGCCGGTGGACGCCGAGGTGGGCGGCGGCGGGCTCCCACTGGCCGTGGGCGGCCAGCCACGCCCGCAGCGACTCGACGAGCTCGCCGGGTCCGGCCCGGTCGGCGGCGACCAGGGGCGCCAGCGCGGCCTCGGCGAACGCGGTGGTGGCCTCGCGGTCGAGGAGCGCGGCCAGGCCCCGGCCGGCGAGGTCGGCGAAGGCGGTGACCGGCCGGCCCGTCGCCCGCCCGTGCTCGGCGGCCTGCCGCGCCTGCCGCACGCCCTCGGCCAGCCGGCCCCACGGGGCGGGCGGCGCGGTCCCGACGACGGCTCCCGGCACCCGTTCGGGCAGCACGGCCAGCCGCCGGTCCAGCGGCCCGTCGGCGGCGACCAGGACGACGAGGGCGTCGTCCAGTTCCGCGGAGAACACCGGCTCCCGGTCCTGCGCCGCGGCGTCGGCGGCCACGTCGACGGCGGCGGCCCGCTGCTCGGCGCTGCCGAGGACGGCGAGCGGGCGCACCGGCTCGGTCGGCAGCCGGTCGCCGAGCGCGGCGACGGCCGGGGCGACCGCCGCCTCCTCCCCGGCGAGCAGCAGCCGCAGCAGCGCGGCCCGCAGCGCGGCGGTGGCGCTGTCGAGCGCCCGGGACTGCTCCAGCCGCAGGGTCAGCAGCAGCGCGGCGGCGTTGACGACGTGCCGGTCGGCGGCGGGGAACGGCCCGGGGCGCCCGACGGCGAGGAACCCGCGGGTGCGCGTGCCGGTGCCCAGCGACTGCAGCAGCACCGTCTCGTCGGGGCGGGTGAGCGCCGCGCCGGCCGGGGGACGGGTCCCGCGCAGCCGGTCGAGGGCCGGGGCGAGCGCGCCGGCGCGGGACCGGGCGGCGGGCGGCGCCGCCTCCAGCGGCGTCCCGACGGCGTCGACGAGCAGCGCCCAGCCGCCGAGGTGCCGGGCGAGCCGGTCGACGACGGTGGCCGGCGCACCGGGGGCGACCGCGGCGCGGGTGAGCTCCTGCTGGACCGCCGAGGTCCGCGTGACCGCCGCGTACTCCTCCGCCGCCAGCGCGCTGGAGACCGCGCGCGACAGCGCGATGAACGGCGTCTGCCGGGGCACCTCCAGGACGGCGAGACCGTGCGCGTCGGCCGCGGTGACCAGCTCCTCCGGCACCGCGGGCAGGCTCAGGCCGGTGCCCAGCCCGAGGGCGACCACGCCAGCTCCGGCCAGCCGCCGCACGTAGTCCCGCTGACCCGCCGCGTCGGCCGGGAGTGCCAGGCCGGTGCTGAGCAGCAGCTCGCCGCCCTCGAGGAACGGCGTGGGGTCGACCAGCTCGCTGACGTGCACCCAGGCGAGGGGCCGGTCCACCGCGGCGGCGCGGGTGTGCAGCGTCAGCTCCAGGGAGGCGGTGCCCAGCAGCGTCGCGACGGTGACCGGCACGGCAGACCTCTCGACGGTGTGGACACCAGGACGCCTTCGGGACGCCGCAGTGGATGGTACCGACGGCGCGCCCGAGAGCCCACGCTGGACGCCGGATGCCGCCCCGACGGGGTGGCCGGGCTGCGAGGAGCTGGAGATGACCGACGTGCTCACCGGAACCGATCCCGTCGCGCAGGAGCGGCGGCTGGTCACCGAGGTGCCCGGCCCCCGGTCACGGGAGCTGGCCGCCCGCCGGGCGGACGCGGTCACCTCAGCCGTGGGCAGCGTCCTGCCGGTCTACGTCGAGCGCGCCGGCGGCGGCGTGGTCGTCGACGTCGACGGCAACTCCCTCATCGACCTCGGCTCGGGGATCGCCGTCACCAGCGTCGGGCACGCCTCCCCGGAGGTCGTCGCCGCGGTGCAGGCCCAGGTCGCCGCCTTCACCCACACCTGCTTCATGGTCGGGCCGTACGAGGGCTACGTCGCCGTCTGCGAGGAGCTGGCCCGGCTCACCCCCGGCGACCACGAGAAGCGCTCGGCGCTGTTCAACTCCGGTGCCGAGGCCGTGGAGAACGCGGTGAAGGTGGCCCGGGTGGCCACCCGCCGCTCGGCCGTCGTCGTGTTCGACCACGCCTACCACGGCCGCACCAACCTCACGATGGCGCTGACCGCCAAGAACATGCCCTACAAGCACGGGTTCGGGCCGTTCGCCGGCGAGGTGTACCGGGTGCCGATGTCCTACCCGTTCCGCGACGAGCCGGGCATGACCGGGGAGCAGGCCGCCGCCCGTGCGATCTCGCTGATCGAGTCGCAGGTCGGCGCGGACAACGTCGCCGCCGTGCTGATCGAGCCGATCCAGGGCGAGGGCGGCTTCGTCGTCCCGGCGGCGGGCTTCCTGCCGGCCCTGGCCGACTGGTGTGCCCGCTCGGGCGCGGTGTTCATCGCCGACGAGGTGCAGACCGGCTTCTGCCGCACCGGCGCCTGGTTCGCCTCCGAGCACGAGGGCGTCGTCCCGGACCTGGTCACCACGGCCAAGGGCATCGCCGGCGGGATGCCGCTGGCCGGGCTGACCGGCCGGGCCGAGCTGCTCGACGCGGTCCACACCGGCGGCCTCGGCGGCACCTACGGCGGCAACCCGGTCGCCTGCGCCGCCGCGCTGGCCACCATCCGGACCATGCGCGAGCAGGACCTCGCCGGCGCCGCGCGCGCCATCGAGGCCACCATGCTGCCCCGGCTGCGGTCCCTGCAGGAGCGCACCGGCGTCATCGGCGACGTGCGCGGCCGCGGCGCGATGATCGCCGTCGAGCTGGTGGAGCCCGGCACGACCACGCCCGATGCTGCGCTGACCACCGCGATCTCCCGGGCCTGCCACGCGCAGGGGGTCATCACCCTGACCGCCGGCACCTTCGGCAACGTGCTGCGCTTCCTGCCCCCGCTGGTCATCGGGCAGGACCTGCTGACCGAGGCGCTCGACGTCCTCGACGCGGTGTTCGACGAGCACGTCCCGGGCCGGTGAGCGCCCCGGTGGCCGGCCGCCGGATGACAGACCCGGGAGCATCGCAGCGAGCGACCGAGCCGACAGCGAGTGAGCATCGCAGCGAGCGCCAGCGAGCGAGGAGCGGAGCGAGCGCGGAGGCGAGTGATCGCAGAGCGAGCGAGGAGCGGACCGGGTCGCGGAAGCCGGCCGAGGGACACCGCCGGCGGCTGACCCTGCGGCCGGAGCCGGGCCGGTCCGGCGACCGCGTCCGGGGCCTGGTCACCTGGCCCGGCGAGCGTCCGCTGCTGGCCGACGTCGTGCCGGTCCTCGACCGGCTCGGGGTGCGGGTGGCCGACGCCGTCGCCGTCGCGGGGGACGACGGCGCCCCGGCGTCCCGGCTGGAGCTGCTGCTCCCGCCCGGCAGCGCGGCCGCGGCGGCGCTGCCCCGGCTGGAGCAGGCGCTGGCCGCGGCCTGGGCGGGGGAGACCGAGCTGGACGGGCTGTCCCGGCTCACCGTGGGGGCGGGGCTGCCGGTCGGGGACGTCGCCGTGCTCCGCGCGGCCTGCCGCTACCTGGCGCAGGTCGGCCTGGGGCTGTCCCGCGGCTACGTCGAGGAGACGGTGCTCGCCGCCCCGGACTTCGCCCGCGCGCTGCTGGCGCACTTCGCCGCCCGCCACGACCCTGACGCCGTCGACCCCGCGGCCGCCGCGTCGGCCGCCGCGCACCTCGCCGAGCTGCTCACCCGCACCACCAGCCTCGACCAGGACCGCATCCTGCGGGGCCTGCGCGACGTGCTCGCCGCCGTGGTGCGCACCAACCGCTACCAGGTGGACGCCGACGGCGCGCCCCGGCCGGCGCTGGCGCTGAAGATCGCCTCCCGCGACCTGGACCTGCTGCCCGCGCCGCGGCCGGAGGTGGAGACCTTCGTGTGCGCGCCGACGATGGAGGGGCTGCACCTGCGCGGCGCCCGGGTCGCCCGCGGCGGGCTGCGCTGGTCGGAGCGGCCCGAGGACTTCCGCACCGAGGTGCTCGGCCTGGTCAAGGCCCAGATGGTGAAGAACGCGGTCATCGTGCCGGCGGGGGCCAAGGGCGCGTTCGTCGTCCGCGGCGACCTGCGCGGGCTGGACCGCGCGCAGGTGCAGGACCGCGTGGCCGAGGCCTATCGCACCTTCGTCGGCGCTCTGCTCGACGTCACCGACGACCGGGACGGCGACCGGGTGGTGCACCCGGCCCGCACCGTGGTGCACGACGGGCCCGACGCCTACCTGGTCGTGGCCGCCGACAAGGGGACGGCGAGCTTCTCCGACCTGGCCAACGAGGTGGCCGAGCGCCGCGGCTTCTGGCTGGGCGACGCGTTCGCCTCCGGCGGCTCGACCGGCTACGACCACAAGGCCATGGGCATCACCGCCCGCGGCGCGTGGGTGTCGGTGCGCCGCCACCTGCGCGAGCTCGGCGTCGACCCGGACGGGGAGCTGACCGTCGTCGGGATCGGCGACATGTCCGGCGACGTGTTCGGCAACGGCATGCTGTTGTCCGACCGGCTGCGGGTGGTGGCCGCCTTCGACCACCGGCACGTGTTCCTCGACCCGGACCCCGACCCGGCCCGGTCCGCGGCCGAGCGCCGCCGGTTGTTCGGCCTGGCCGGCTCGTCGTGGGACGACTACGACCGCGCCGTCCTCTCCCCGGGTGGGGGCGTGTTCCGGCGGGACGCCAAGACCGTGCCGCTGTCCCCGCAGGTGCGGGCGCGGCTCGGCGTGGACGCGGCGGAGCTGTCCCCGGCCGAGGTGGTCCGGGCGGTGCTGCGGGCGCCGGTCGACCTGCTGTGGAACGGCGGCATCGGCACCTACGTCCGGGCCGACGACGAGACCGACGCGCAGGTCGGCGACCGCGCCAACGACGCGGTGCGGGTGACCGCCGGGGAGCTGCGCTGCCGGGTCGTCGGCGAGGGCGGCAACCTGGGCCTGACCCAGCGCGCCCGGGTGGCCGCGGCGCGGCGCGGGGTCGCGCTGAACACCGACTTCATCGACAACTCCGCCGGGGTCGACACCTCCGACCGCGAGGTCAACCTCAAGATCCTGCTGGCGGGGGTGCCGCGCGCCGACCGGGACGCGGCGCTGCGCGAGGTGGCGGACGAGGTGGCCGCCGCGGTGCTGGCCGACAACGCGCTGCAGGCCCGGGCGCTGTCGGTCTGCGCGGCGCAGGCCCCCTTCCTGCTCGACCGGCACGCCCGGCTGATCAGCGACCTGGAGCGGCAGGCCGGCCTCGACCGCGGCCTCGAGCAGCTGCCGGGCGAGGCCGAGATCGAGCGGCTGCGCCGGTCCGGGTCCGGGCTGACCCGCCCGGAGGCGGCGGTGCTGCTGGCGCACTCGAAGAACCTGGTGCGCGAGGAGCTGCTGGCCGGCGACCTGCCCGACGACCCGTCGCTGGCCGGGGTGCTGTCGGCCTACTTCCCCCGGGCGGTGCGCGAGCGCTGGCCCGACCGGGTGGCCGGCCATCCGCTGGCGCGGGAGATCACCGCGACCCAGCTGGCCAACGACCTGGTCAACCGGGTGGGCCCGGGCTTCCTGCTGCGGCTGGAGGAGCGGCACGGCGTCCCGACCGCGGTCGCCGCGCGCGCCTACACGGTGGCCACGCGGGTGCTGGCGCTCGACCCGGTGTGGGCCCTCGTCGACGGCCTCGTCGGGGGTGAGGTGCCGCTGGCGGTGGAGCGGCTGGCGCTGCCCGAGCTGCAGGCGGCGACCGAGCGCACCGCCGACCGGCTGTTGCGGGCGCACCCCGACCCGGCGCGGCTGACCGCGTCGGCACCCGCGCTGGCCGCCGTCGTCGCCGAGCTCCCGCCGGCCACCTGGCTGGACCGGCCCGGCGTCGAGGGCGACCGCGCCCGCGCGCTGCGGGCGGAGCTGGCCGCGGCCGGGGCGCCGCCGGAGCTCGCCGAGCGGGTCGCCGTCCTGGGCGCCCAGGCCGAGTTGGTCGACCTCGCCGCGCTCGCCCGCGACACGGGGTCGGGGATCGGCGAGGTGGTGGCGGCGCACGCGGCGGTGGGCGAGCTGCTCGAGCTGCCGCGGCTGCGCGGCTGGACGGCGGAGCAGCCGGGGGACTCGCACTGGGTGGTCGCCGCCCGGGCCGCGCTGCGCGACGAGCTCGACCGGCACCGGGTCGCGCTGGCCGGTGCGCTGCTGCGCGACGCGGACGGTGACGTCCAGCGGTTCGCCGAGCGGCACGCCCCCGCGCTGGCCCGGTTCCGGGCCGTGTGCGAGCAGGCCGCCGCGGCGCGGGACGACGTCGTGGCCCGCGGCTGCGTGGTCACCGCGGAGCTGCGCCGGCTGGTCGAGACGGTCGACTGACGAGCTGACCGGCCGGGAGTGGCCCCCTTGCGGGGTCCCGTCGCGAGCTTGCGAGCGGCGGGGGGCAAGGGGGTCCTTTCTCAGCCTCCCTCGCGCATCCCCCAGGGGGACCCGTAGGCGACGAGCAGGTCGAGGAAGGGCACCGCGTCGAAGGCCTCCGGGCCCAGCACCCCGCGCCCCTGCCACAGCCCGGTCGCCAGCAGCTCCAGGGCGATCACGGGGTTGACCGCGGTCTGCCAGACCACCGCCTGGGAGCCGTACTCGGCCATCGACCAGGCGTTGTCGACGACGTGGTACAGGTACACCTGCCGCGGGCTGCCGTCGGTGCCGGTGCCGCTGACCCACAGGCCGGCGCAGGTCTTGCCGGTCATCAGGTCGCCGAGCCCCGCGGGGTCGGGCAGCGCGGCGGCGACCAGGTCGCGGGGGGAGACCTCGACGTCCCGGACCCGCACCGGCGTCGTGGAGTCCAGGCCCAGCTTGTGCAGCGTCTTGAGGACGTCGATGAACTCCGACCCGAGCCCGTACTTGAAGGTGACCCGTCTCGCGTCGACCCACCGCGGCATGAGGAGCACCTCCTCGTGCTCCACGTTGACGCACTCCACCGGGCCGATGCCCTCGGGGAAGTCGAACACCTCCGGCTCGCTGAACGGCTCGGTGGTGAACCAGCCGCGGTCGCGCTCCCACACCACGGGCGGGTTGAGGCACTCCTCGATCGTGGTCCAGATGCTGAACGACGGCGCGAACGTGTAGCCGCGCACCGTGAGGTCCGAGCCGTCCCGGACGCCGAGCTCGTCGATCTCGCGGAACAGGTGGTCGGCGGCGTAGCGGGCGAAGACGTCGGAGAGCCCCGGCTCCACCCCGATGCCGACCAGGGCCAGCCGGCCGGCCGCCTCCCACTCGCCGGCGAGGGCGAACTGCTCGTCGCCGAGCTTCACCCCGGTCTGCTCGTAGGGCCGTTCCGGGTGCGGGCGGGACAGCGACATGGCCATGTCCAGGTAGTGCACGCCGGCGGCCAGCGCGGCGCGGAACAGCGGCATGACGAAGCGCGGGTCGGTCGCGTTGAGCAGCGCGTCGCAGCGGTGCTCGGCCAGCAGCGCGCGGACGCCGTCCTCGTCGCTCGCGTCCACCCGGGCCGCCACGAACCGCGGGTCGCCGGTCGCGACGACCGCCTTCTCCGCGCGGGCGAGGTCGTAGTCGCCGACGACCAGCCGCTCCACGAACCCCCGGCGGGCCGCGATCGCGGCGACCGCGCTGCCGACCCCGCCGGCGCCGACGAGCAGGATGCGCATCTCCCACCTCCACAGGTGGCGGCCACCCTAGCCACTACTTCCGTGGTCGTCCCAGGGTTGAGACCGGCAAACCCTTGCCGACACGCCGTTGTGCTGCGATAACCGTCGCATGAGCGCGGAGCCCGCGAATCCCGCCGTCCGCCCGGACACGGAGGCGACCCTCCGCCCGGGCGCGATCGGCTTCGTCGACGCCCTCGTCATCGGGCTGGCGTCCACCTCGCCGGCGTACTCGCTGGCGGCCATCATCGGCGCGCTCGTCGCGCTCACCGGGGTCAACACGCCCGGCGTGCTGCTGGCCTCGTTCGTGCCGATGCTGCTGATCGCCTCTGCCTTCGCCGCGCTCAACCGGGTCGACCCCGACTGCGGGACGACGTTCTCCTGGGTGACGCGGGCGATGGGGCCGTGGGCCGGCTGGATCGGCGGCTGGGCGATCACCATGACCGGCGTCCTGATCATCGGGTCGCTGGCCAACGTGGGCGTCGTCTTCACGCTGCGGACGCTGAACCTGGACTCGCTCGCGGAGAACACCGTGGTCGTCCTCGTGCTCACCGTCGCGCTCATCCTGCTGATGACCTGGATCTGCGTGCTGGGCACCGAGCTGTCGGCGCGCCTGCAGAACGGGCTGATCATCGCCCAGACCCTCGCCCTGCTGGTGTTCGCGGCGGTGGCGATCGTCCGCGGCGTCACCGGGAACAGCCCGCTCGGCGGCCTGGACCCGAGCTGGAGCTGGCTCAACCCGTTCGGCGCCGGCGGGGCGGCGCTGTCCGGCGGCCTGCTGCTCGGCGTGTTCGCCTACTGGGGCTGGGAGTCGGCGGTCAACCTCACCGAGGAGACCCGCGACTCGACGTCCACGCCGGGCCGGGCCGCGATCGCCTCCACGATCGTCCTGCTGGTCACCTACGTCGGCGTCGCCATCGCCGTCCTCGCCTTCGCGGGCACCGACTACCTCGCGGAGAACGCGGACGAGGAGGAGGCGATCTTCGCGCTGCTGTCCACCGAGGTGATGGGCGGCTGGGACT
This sequence comes from Geodermatophilus sp. SYSU D00965, assembly GCF_054050075.1. Taxonomy (NCBI): domain Bacteria; kingdom Bacillati; phylum Actinomycetota; class Actinomycetes; order Geodermatophilales; family Geodermatophilaceae; genus Geodermatophilus; species Geodermatophilus sp. SYSU D00965. Next base: position 29,818 of record NZ_JBJGYQ010000011.1, read on the forward strand.
GGGTGGTCCTGCTGGCCGTGGCCACGGCGGCGATCGCCTCGACCCAGACGACGATCCTGCCCGCCTCGCGCACCGGGCTGTCGATGGCGCGGCGGCACGCGTTCCCGCGCCGCTTCGGCCACATCTCGCCGCGGCACCGCACGCCGGACGTCTCGACCTGGTGGGTGGGCGGCATCGCCAGCGTGTGGTTCGTGGCGGTCAGCCTGCTCAGCGAGAACGCGCTGTTCGACTCGATCACCGCCCTGTCGCTGCTGATCGCCTTCTACTACGCGCTGACCGGCATCGCCTGCGCGGTCTACCACCGCCGGCAGCTGACCCGCAGCGTGTCGTCGTTCCTGCTCATCGGTGTGGGCCCGCTCGTCGGTGCCGGGCTGCTGATCTGGCTGCTGGTGCTGGCGATCCGCGACATCTCCGACCCGGCGAACTCCTACACCGGGCAGGCGTGGCTGGGGGTCGGGCCACCGCTGGTCATCGGCGTCGGCATCTTCCTCGTCGGCGTCGTGCTGATGTTCGTCTGGCGGACGAAGGACGGCCGGTACTGGCAGGAGCGGCCCGGGATCGCCGGGGACCGCATCGAGGTCGACGAGGACCTCCGGTGAGCACCGCGAGGACGACGGGCGAGCGAGCATCGCGAGCGCCGGCGAGCGAGGAGCGGAACGAGCCCGGAGTCGAGCAGTGAGCATCGTCCTCGGGTACGACGAGTCGCCGGGGTCGCGGCCGGCCCTGCGCATGGCGATCTCGCTGGCCGCCCGGTTCGACGAGCCGCTGGTCCTGGTCTACGGCGTCGAGCCGCCGGGTGGGATGGGGGAGGAGTTCCAGGCCCACCAGCGGGCGATCACCGAGCTGGGCCGGACGGCGGTGTCGCACGCGGTGGAGGAGGCCGAGGCGGCCGGCGTCGCGACGGTGGTCGAGGTGCTCTCGGAGAAGCCCGCCCAGGCGCTGGTCGACGCCGCGCACCGGCACGACGGCCGGGTGATCGTCGTCGGCACGCGGGGCGAGAGCCCGCTGCGCGGCGCGTTCCTCGGGTCGGTGTCACACAAGCTGCTGCACCTGTCCGACCGCCCCGTCCTGTGCGTGCCCGCGACGACCGACGAGGGATGAGGCCGCCGCGCTCGCTGTCCCTCTGGCACGACACGCTGCCCGCCGGGGAGCTCGAGCGCCGGCGGCCGGCACTGACCGGGCCGACCGAGGCCGACGTCGCCGTCGTCGGCGCCGGGTTCACCGGCCTGTGGACCGCCTACTCCCTCGCCCGGCGGGATCCGGGCCTGCGGATCGTCGTGCTGGAGCGGGAGTTCGCCGGGTTCGGCGCCTCCGGCCGCAACGGCGGCTGGCTGTCGGGCCTGCTGCCGGTCGAGGAGGACGCCGTGGCCGCCGCGTCGTCCCCGGCCGCGGCCGCCGCCTGGCGGCGCGCCGCCGAGGACACCGTCGACGACGTGCTGCGGGTGGCCGACGCGGAGGGGATCGACGCGCGGGCCGACAAGGGCGGCTACCTGTGCCTGGCCACCTCGGAGCTGCAGGCCCGGCGGCTGCGCGCGGAGGTGGCGGCGGCACGGCACCGGGGTCGCGGCGAGGAGGACCTGGGCTGGCTCCCCCGCGCGGAGGCCCGGGCACGGGTGGCCGCCGACGGGGTCTTCGGCGCCACGTTCACCCCGCACTGCGCCGCCCTCGACCCGGCCCGGCTGGTCCGCGGGCTGGCCGACGCGGTGGAGCGGCGGGGTGTCGTCGTCCACGAGGGGACGCCGGTGACCGGGATCGCCCCGCACCGGGTCCGCACCGCCGCGGGGGAGGTGCGGGCCCGCGTGGTGGTCCGGGCGCTCGAGGGGTACACGCCCGGGCTGCCCGGCCACCGCCGCACGCTGCTGCCGGTGCACTCGCTGGTGCTGGCCACCGAGCCGCTGCCGGCCGAGGTCCGGGCGGAGATCGGCTGGACCGGCCGGGAGACGCTGGGCGACGCCCGCCGGCTGCTCGTCTACGCCCAGTGCACCCGGGACGGCCGGATCGTGTTCGGCGGTCGCGGCGCGCCCTACCGCTTCGGGTCGCGGACCTCGCCGTCCACCGAGCGGGCCCGCGGCGTGCACGACGCGCTGCGGCGCTCGCTGGTCGAGTTGTTCCCGGCGCTCGCCGGCGTCGCGGTGACGCACCGGTGGGGCGGCGTGCTCGGCGTGCCGCGGGACCGGTGGCCGTCGGTCGGCTACGACCCCGGCACCGGGCTGGCCCACGCCGGCGGCTACAGCGGGGACGGCGTGGCGCTGGCCGCGCTCGCCGGTCGGACGCTCGCCGACCTGGTCACCGGGCGGGACAGCGAGCTGGTCCGGCTGCCCTGGGTCGGGCACCGCTCACCCCGGTTCGAGCCCGAGCCCGTGCGCTGGCTCGGCGTCAACGCCGGGATCGGCCTGGCCGGGCTCGTCGACGACCGCGAGCGGCGCACCGGCCGCCCGGCCCGCCTGCTCGACCGGGCGATGACCGCCCTCACGGGTCACTGAGTTCGCACGAGACGCCCGGTCGCCGCTCGGTCTCGATCCGGACACGGGTCCCCCGCTGCACCCCGCGACAGGGCGGATGGCGGAGACTGCGGCGGTCGGGACCACGCCGACCGAGGAGGAGCCGTGCGCCGGACGTGGTCGGCCATCGCCCAGGTCCGGCTCGCCCCCGTCCGGCTCGCCCCCGTCCGGCTCGCCCCGGCCCTGCTCGCCCCTGTCCTGCTCGCCCCTGTCCTGCTCGCCTCGGCGTGCGGCCACGGTGCCACGGCCGGCGGTGCTGCCTCCTGCGTCGGTCCCCAGCTCGTCGGCCTCTCCCCGGATCGAGGTGCCGCGCTGACGTCGACCGAGCTGACCGTCGAGTGGCTGCGCGAGGGCTGCAACGACCACGGCGGCGCCGACGAGGAACGCGCCCGGCGCGACGTGCCGGTCTACTTCGTCCGGGAGCGGACCAACACGCGGGTCGGCACCGTGACCGGTTCCGGGGACCGCTACCGCGCCACCCTGCGCTTCCAGGTCCCCGACACCGCGACGCCCGGCCCCGCGCTCCTGTACCTCGGGGACCCGAGCACCGGGTCGGTCCTGGGCACGTTCACCGTCGAGTGAGTACGGCTGATGAGGGTGGTGGATGGGTCATCACCGGTGGTGTTCCGCCGGAGTCGCTCTGCGCGCCGCTTCCGCAGCCAGTTGCCGAACAGTCCTCCGGTCACGCCACTCATCAGATCTCCGAGGAGGTCGAACGTTCAGCTGATCCCGGCCTCGGCGCAGGCGACCTCACGGAGGCGGTCGCGGTCCACGCCGAGGGCAGCGAGGGCCCGGGCCGTGGTCCCGTGCTGCAGACGGGCGGTCGCCGCGACGACGTGCGCGCCCTTCAGCCCAGACGGCTTCGTCGACTTCGACAGCGCGACGGCCTCCTGGAAGACCTGCTGCGCCTGGGGCGTCGAGCGGAAAGCGCCGGTGGCCGGGCTGTGCAGTCCGGCGGCTCCGCCAGAGCGGTCCTCGATCCCCACTGCGGCCAGCGCGCCCTCGTGCGCCTCCTCGATCGCGGTGCGCAACCGCTGCGGGTCGACGCCGAGGCGTTCCAGGGCACGGGCCGCGCTGCCGTCGGGCAGGGCCGTGGCGGCAAGCAGCAGGTGCTCCGGTCCGGGCGTCTGCTCCCCGCCGCTGCGCGCCTCGGCTTCGGCCTGGGTGAGCAGCCGCTTGATCGTGCGCATGTCCCGCACCGCGTTGACGATCCCCATCGGTCATCCCTCCTGATCAGCGGCCGCGCCGGGCGCGGACCTCGGATGCGAACTTCTTGTGCGCGGCCTGGGCGCTGATGCCCAGTGCCTCGCCGACCTGGGCCCACGTCCAGCCCTGAGCGATCGCCTCGACCACCGCGGCGACCTCCAGCCGGGCCGCCAGCCGGCGCAGGGCGACCACTGCGGCCAGCGCGGCCTCCGGGTGCTCCGGCGCAGGCAGGGCATCCAGTTCGGCCATGCACATCAACCTACGTTGATGGGACCCGCCCGTCAACCATCGTTGATGGTGCACCACGGGAAGCGCGACACCCGTGATCCGGCCCGGGCGTGACCGTGTGGCCGTGACCCCACTCCTCCGGCCGCCCGAGTCAGTGCTCGCAGTGGAAATGGACCCATGCCATCACCCTCGTCAGCCGTACTCACCGTCGAGTGAGCCGAGCGACGGTCACGAGGGGGCCGGTGCGCTGGTGGCCGGCCGGGGTGTCGTACCGGCATCATCTACTGCTCCCGCGGCGTGTCCGCGCAGCACCTGCACAGCAGACCGACCCCCTCGTCACGGGCTGGACGCCCCACGGATCGACAGGAGACTGGGATGACCCAGACGGCGGCGACCCGGACGACGGCGGCCGAGGTGATGGCCGAGCTGGCCGAGCTCGAGGAGCCCCGGATCCGCCAGGTCAACGCCCGGCACGGTGACGACCACGGCGTGAACCTCACCCAGCTGCGCGCGCTCGCCAAGCGGCTCAAGACCCAGCAGGACCTCGCCCGCGAGCTGTGGGCGACCGACGACAGCGCGGCGCGGCTGCTGGCTCTCCTGATCTGCCGGCCCAAGGCGTTCGAGCGCGACGAGCTGGACACCATGCTGCGCCAGGCCCGCACGCCCAAGGTGCACGACTGGCTCGTGAACTACGTGGTCGAGAAGAGCCCGCACGCCGAGGAGCTGCGCCTGGCCTGGTTCGCCGACGCGGACCCGGTGGTCGCCAGCGCCGGCTGGGCGCTGACCACCGAGCGGGTGGCGAAGGCCCCCGAGGGCCTCGACCTGCCCGGGCTCCTCGACACCATCGAGGCGGAGATGAGCGGCGCGCCGGACCGCCTGCAGTGGGCGATGAACCACTGCCTGGCCCAGATCGGGATCGAGCACGCCGAGCACCGCGCCCGGGCCATCGACATCGGCGAGCGCCTGGAGGTGCTGAAGGACTACCCGACGCCACCGAACTGCACGTCACCGTTCGCGCCGACCTGGATCACCGAGATGGTGCGCCGGCAGCACGGCGAGTAGGAGGCGGACTCGGCGAGCGTGCGGGCACTGGGCACCGGTGCGGCTCTCCTACCGACCGACGCCGGCCATGTCCTGGGTCTCCGGGGCCACGTCCGCTCCCTCCGCCCGCAACTGGGCGAGCATCGCGTCCAGGTCGCGGACGCGGAAGTCGAGCATGGTCTGCTGGGTGCGGGCGCCGAAGTACCCGGTGTCGGCCTCGAAGGTCGCGAACACCGTCCCCCCGGCGTCCTGACGCCCCAGGCCGTGCTCGTCGGCGTCCAGGCCCAGGCAGTCCCGGTACCACGCACCCAGGGACGCCGGATCGGTGGCGCGCAGGAAGTGGCCGCCGATGCCGAGCACGCGTTCCGTGTCGCGATCCTGCCGCGCCGGGGTCGCCCCGGCCCGGCTACGAGACCAACCGCTCGCCTGGGTCGCGACCCGATCGTGCGGGTTCGACGCCACCGCTGGACTGGTTGACCTGCGCCCACAGCGCATCGAGGGAGAGGCCCAGCACGTCGGCGATCGCGGCCACGGTCGGGAAGGCCGGGGTGGCGACGCGACCGGACTCGATCTTGCGGAGGGTCTCCGGTGAGACCCCTGCCTCCAGCGCGGTGGTGAGCATCGAGCGTTCCCCCCGGGCACGGCGCAGGAGGGCGCCGAGACGCTGGCCGCGTTCGACCTCGGCCGGGGTGAGCGGCAACCGGACCACGGCGCCGATTCTAATACCGGGATACTGTTACCGGGATAGTTGTACGGCCCGCGGGGGAGGAAACCGATGATCGAGATTTTGGACGCGACGGAGCTGCCCCGGGCCCGCGAGGCAGGCGCCCTGGTCGCCGGCATCCTGCAGACGCTCAAGAGCCGCTGTCAGGTGGGCACCAACCTGCTGGACGTCGACCGGTGGGCCCGGGAGATGATCACCGAGGCCGGTGCGCAGTCCTGCTACGTCGACTACGCGCCGTCCTTCGGGCGCGGGCCGTTCGGTCACCACATCTGCACGTCGGTCAACGACGCGGTGCTCCACGGGCTGCCCTCCGACCACGCGCTGGCCGACGGCGACCTGCTCTCGCTCGACCTCGCCGTCTCTGTCGGCGGGGTCGTCGCGGACTCCGCGATCAGCTTCATCGTGGGGGACTCGCGCCCGGCGGAGAGCGTGGCGCTGATCCGGGCGACCGAGCGCGCGCTGAGCGCGGGGATCGCCGCGGCCCGCCCCGGCGCTCGCGTCGGCGACATCTCGGCCGCCATCGGCGCGGTCCTCGGCGAGGCGGGGTACCGGGTCAACACCGAGTTCGGCGGCCACGGCGTCGGCTCGACGATGCACCAGGACCCGCACGTCCCGAACGCGGGCCGGCCCGGACGTGGCTACCGGCTGCGGCCCGGACTCCTGCTGGCGCTGGAGCCGTGGGTCATGGCCGACACCGCCGATCTCGTCACCGACGCCGACGGCTGGACACTGCGCAGCGCGACGGGCTGCCGGACGGCGCACAGCGAGCACACGATCGCCATCACCGCCGACGGAGCCGAGGTCCTCACCCTGCCCCCGAAGGCGTAGCCGTGAGGGACCCCGTCGCCCCGCCCGGTCAGAGCCTCGCCCAGGCCTCCGTCAGCACCGCGCGCAGGACCTGCTCCATCTCGTCGAACTCGGCCTGCCCGCAGATCAGCGGCGGGGCCAGCTGGACGACGGGGTCACCGCGGTCGTCGGCCCGGCAGTACAGGCCGGCCTCGAACAGCGCGCCGGAGAGGAACCCGCGCAGCAGCCGCTCGGACTCCTCGGCGTCGAAGGTCTCCTTGGTCGCCTCGTCCTTGACCAGCTCGATCCCGTAGAAGTACCCGTCGCCGCGGACGTCGCCGACGATCGGCAGGTCCAGCAGCTGCTCCAGCGTGGCGCGCAGGGCCCCCTCGTTGTCCAGCACCCGCTCGTTGAGACCTTCCTCCTCGAACAGGTCGAGGTTGGCCAGGGCGACCGCGCAGCTGACCGGGTGGCCGCCGAAGGTGTAGCCGTGCGGGAAGGACGCCCGCGAGCGCAGGAACGGCTCGACGACCCGGTCGGAGGCGATCATCGCGCCGATGGGGGAGTAGCCGGAGGTCATCCCCTTGGCGCAGGTGATCATGTCGGGCACGTAGCCGAATTTGTCGCAGGCGAAGGTCGCGCCCAGCCGGCCGAAGGCGCAGATCACCTCGTCGCTGACCAGCAGCACGTCGTGCCGGTCGCAGATCTCGCGCACCCGGGTGAAGTAGCCCGGCGGCGGGGGGAAGCAGCCGCCGGCGTTCTGCACCGGCTCGAGGAAGACCGCCGCCACCGTGTCCGGCCCCTCGAACAGGATCGCCTGCTCGATCTGGTCGGCGGCCCACCGGCCGAACGCCTCCGGGTCGTCGCCGAACACCGGCGCCCGGTAGATGTTGGTGTTGGGCACCCGGAAGGTGCCGGGCACCAGTGGCTCGAAGGCCTCCTTGAGCGCCGGGACGCCGGTGATCGACAGCGCGCCCTGCGTCGTCCCGTGATAGGCGACGGCCCGGCTGACCACCTTGGTCTTGCCCGGCTTCCCGGTCAGCTTGAAGTACTGCTTGGCCGCCTTCCACGCCGTCTCCACCGCCTCGCTGCCGCCGGTGGTGAAGAAGACGCGGTTCAGGTCGCCGGGCGCAGCCTCGGCCAGCCGCTGGGAGAGCTCGATCGCCGTGGGATGCGCGTAGGACCACAGCGGGAAGAACGCCAGGTCCTCCGCCTGCCGCGCGGCCGCCTCCGCCAGTCGCCGGCGCCCGTGCCCCGCCTGGACGACGAACAGCCCGGACAACCCGTCGAGGTAGCGCCGGCCGCGGTCGTCCCAGATCTCCGCCCCGCGGCCGCGCACGATGACCGGCGGCGGGGTGTCGCGGTACGCGCCCATCCGCGAGAAGTGCAGCCACAGGTTGGCGGCGGCGTCCGCGCCGACCGGCTGCCCAGTAGGAGTGACGTCCTGCTCGGTGGTGGTCATGACTGCGGATCCCGTCGTCGGGGGAGGGGCCGAGGTGGCGGAATCGTAGCGAGGAGCCACCCGTACAGAGGACCCCGTCTGCGCCCGACCCCGGATACGATCCGCAGAGCCCGGAGCCGCCGGGACGACGGACCGCTGGCGGGGAGGCGGGGCAGTGAGCATCCGGGGACAGTTCGTGCTGGACGACGTCTCGCGCGCGATCATCGAGCAGCTCCAGGAGGACGGCCGCCGTCCCTACGCCCGCATCGCCACCGCCGTCGGGTTGTCCGAGGCCGCGGTGCGCCAGCGCGTGCAGCGGCTGCTCGACGCCGGCGTCATGCAGATCGTCGCGGTCACCGACCCGCTGCAGGTCGGCTTTTCCCGGCAGGCCATGGTCGGCGTGCGGACCGGGGGCGACGCCCGCCTGGTCGCCGACCGGATCGCCGAGTTCACCGAGGTCGACTACGTGGTCATCACCGCCGGGTCGGTCGACCTGCTCGTCGAGGTGGTCTGCGAGGACGACGACCAACTGCTCGACCTGGTCACCCGCATCCGCGCCGTGGACGGCGTGGAGGCCACCGAGACCCACCTCTACCTCGGGCTGCGCAAGCAGACCTACGCCTGGGGCACCCGGCGCTCCCCAGTGCTGGCGAGCGAGCCGGAGGCCTGAGCGCGGCCCCCTACTGCCCCCACCCCCGCGTCGCCCCCACCCCTCCCTTCGACTTGATCATGGGGTTGCTGCCGGCGACACGGTCGGACACGCCGGCCGGCCGAGCAACAACCCCATGATCAACGCCGAGGCGTGAGGACGGGGTCCTCTCTCAGTGGCAGCGCGAGGCGGCGGGCGGGACGTCGAGGGCCGGGTTGCGGTCGAAGAAGCCGACCGGCTTGAGCGAGAACGACACGACGTCCACCGGCATGACCGGCCAGTCCTCGGGCCGGGTGATGTGGTGGATGCCGAACACGTGCCACAGCACGATGTCGGTGTCGGCGATCGGCCGGTCGGCCTTGGTCCACTCCGGCAGCCCGGCGTCCTGGCGGCTCTGGTTGCAGAACTCGCCCGAGGGCCAGCGCTCGTCCTCGGCGTACCGGGTGACCCACAGCGTGTGGTCGATGGCCTGCGCCCGCTGGCGGAACGGCGCGTTCGGGTCGGCCAGCGCCGGGAGCGCGCCCGAGGGGACGAGCTTGTAGCCGGTCGGCGTGCCCAGCCGGTTGACCCGGTTGCGGTTGACCACCTTCCAGCTGCGCTGGCTGGCGAAGTCGACGTCCTGCCGGCCCTCGGCCTCGGTGAGCAGCGGCCGGGTGCGCTGGACCAGGGCCAGCCCGTGCGGGTTGCCCTCCGAGACGGGCAGCGCCTCGCTCTCGGAGACGACGACGGTGTTCTCGGGCCCGTCGACCTCCATGTCCAGCCGCGCCACGATGAAGTGCTGGTGGAACGGCGCGTAGGTGCGCTCGTCGACGACCGTGCCGTAGGGCGGGGGAGCGCCGTCGAACGCGCTGGTGACCATGATCCCGGTGGCGCGGACCTCGCACTCGACCGTGCCGTCCTGGTAGAAGCGCCAGTAGGTCAGGTACTCGTAGTTGGCCACGGTGGCGTGGAAGGAGACGACCATCCGCCGCGACCGGCGCACCTCGGCCCCGGACTGCTCGTCGACGTGCTTCCACAGCACGCCGTCGTCCTCCTCGTGCAGGCAGATGGCGTTCGTGATCGTGTACGGCTCGCCGCGGCTGTCGTGCAGGACGGCGTCGACGTAGGTGATCTCGCCGAGGCAGTCGCAGCCGAGCTCCAGCGAGGTGGTCATGAAGCCCAGGCCCCACTCGCCGATGTCGAAGGCGGTCCGCCGGTGGTGGTCGGGGCTCGGGTCGCGGTAGGGGACGACCATCTCGGCGAAGGACATCCGGTGCGCGACGGGCCGGCCGTCGTAGGCCACCCGGTGGATCACCAGGCCCTCGCGGTGGTTGAAGCCCAGCCGCATCGTCCAGTTCTGCCAGCGCAGCTCGTTGCCGTCGAGGGTGAACGAGACACCCTCGGGCTGGGTGATCTCCAGTGCCTTGACGTCGGTGCGCTGCTGCAGCCCGGGCACCAGGGACGGGACGTACTCGCCCATGACGTCGGGCCGGGCCGGCGGCGGGGTGTCCTCGACCTGGAGCAGCTCCATGGTGTTGAGGTCGACGACGAAGTGCAGGCCCATCACGGGGTTGGCGTAGGGGTTGGCGCCGGGGGCCCTGCGCAGCCAGACGTCGGTCCAGCCGACCCGGCGGTCCTGCAGGCCCTGCGGGATCAGCGAGTGCCCGTAGGCCCAGGTGTCGATGAGCACCAGGTCGAGGTCGGTGATGCCCCGCTTGGCCAGCGCCGCGACGACGTCGGGGTGCTCGATCAGCACCTCGTGGGCCTCGTGCCACTCGTCGAGGGTCATGTTGGCCTGCTGGCCGGGCACCGCCTCCCACGAGAGGACGGCGTCGTCGGTCAGCGAGACCACCGCCTTGTGCGGCGTCCCCTCGTCGCGGCTCCAGCAGGTGACCCGGGCCTCGCGGCGGATCGGGTCGCCGGGGCGGAAGGCGCGGACGACGTCCTTGGCCGGCTCGCGCAGCTCGATCGACGCGAACCGCCAGCGCTCGTCGACGCCGCGGTCGCGGCGCAGGATCCCTGCCGCGGCGCGGAACTCGTCGGCGGTCAGCGGGTCGAGCGGGTGCGCGGTCATCGGGGGTCCTCCGGGGTCGGGCGGTCGGCGAGCAGGGGCAGGGACGGGTCCCAGGGGGTGCCGGTGCGGCGGCGGGCGATCGCCGAGAGCGCCTCCAGGACGACCCGGTTGGCCAGGGCGGCGGTGATGTCGGCGTGGTCGTACGGCGGGCTGACCTCGACGACGTCGACGCCGACGACCGGCAGCTCCAGGCAGATCCGGCGCACCGAGTCCAGCAACTGACGGGCGGTGAGGCCGCCGGGCTCGGGAGTGCCGGTGCCCGGCGCGTGCCCGGGGTCGCAGACGTCGATGTCGACGGAGAGGAACACGCCCTCGCACTCGTCGGTGGCGATGCCGAAGGCCTCGGTGAGGCACTCGTCGAGGCCGCGGTGCCCGATCTCGGTCATCTCGTAGGACCGCATCCGCTGCGCGGCCATCCAGTCCAGCGTCTCCGGCGGCGGCCAGTAGCCGCGCAGCCCGATCTGGAGGAAGCGGTCGCCGCGCAGCGCGCCGGACTCGATCAGCCGCCGCATCGGCTGCCCGTGCCCCCACAGCGAGCCGAACTCGATGTCGCCGGTGTCGGCGTGCGCGTCGAAGTGGATCATCGACACCCGCCCGTGGCCGAGGACGTTGGCCACGCCCTTGGCGTCGGCGAAGGCGATCGAGTGGTCCCCGCCGAGCACGACCGGGATGGCGCCGGCGCGGGCCACCGTCTCGACGGCGGCCTCGAGCGCGGGCAGCGCCGTCTCGATGTCGCCGGAGTACATCTCGACGTCGCCGGCGTCGAGCACCCGCAGGTCGCGCAGCCCGTCGGTGCGCAGCGCCAGGCTGGGTCGCGAGCCGTCGTGGGCGAGGTAGTCGGTCATCCGGATGGCCTGCGGGCCGAACCGGGTGCCCGGGCGGTGCGAGGTCCCGCCGTCGAAGGGCGCGCCGAGGACGACCACGTCGGCGCCGGCGAGGGACGCCGGGTCGTCGAGGTCGCACCGGTCGATGCCGAGGAAGGTGATGTCCGGCCCGTACTGGGCGCCGTAGCGGGGCATGTGCGTCGTCCTGAGGGGTCGGGGGTGGTGCGGGGACGGCGCGCCGTCCCCCCGGAAGCTCATCACCGGGGGCGTGGACGGTCAACGGAAACAGAAGCCGTGTCGCCGGAACACACCTGAAACAGTCGTCGGGCACAGTCTGCACACCGGGATCCGTTCGCGATATCGTGCCGGTCTGTCGTGCCCCTCGTCGTCGGGTGTACACGACGGCCTCTACCGGACCGGCCCGCCACGTGGCTGGCTCCCGGTGTGAGCCCGGGCACACGGCCGGGGCTGGGCGCGCCGCGCGGGCGGCGCCGACGAGGAGGACCGCATGACGGTGGACCAGCGGCCGGCGACCGGCCACGCCGACCTCCGGGCCAAGGGCCTGTCCAAGAACTCGGTGGGCCTGCTGGCCAGCGTCGTCCTGGGCGTGTCCAGCATCGCGCCGGTCTACGCGCTCACCGCGACGCTGGGGCCGACGGTGGCCGAGGTCGGGCTGCAGATGCCGGCGGTGTTCCTCGCCGGCTTCCTGCCGATGCTGCTGGTGGCCTACGCCTACCGGGAGCTCAACCGGGAGGCGCCGGACTGCGGCACGTCCTTCACCTGGACGACCAAGGCGTTCAACCCCTACGTCGGCTGGCTGTGCGGCTGGGGTGCCCTGCTGGCCACGATCATCGTGCTGTCCAACCTCGCCGGCGTCGCGGTCTCGTTCTTCTACCTGCTGCTCGGCGAGATCACCGGCTCGGAGTCCGTCGCGTCGCTGGGCGACGACAAGCTGGTCAACGTGGTCACCTGCGTGGCCTTCGTTGCGCTGGCCACCTGGATCACCTACCGCGGCGTCGAGGTCACCAAGCGGCTGCAGTACGTGCTGGTCGGCTTCCAGATGGCCGTCCTGGCGCTGTTCGCCGTCCTCGCCGTGGTCAAGGCCGGCGACGCGCCCGGCCACACGCCCTTCGAGCTCTCCTGGCTGGACCCCACGGCGATCACCTCGTTCAGCGCCTTCACCGCCGGCCTGTCGCTGTCGCTGTTCATCTACTGGGGCTGGGACACCTGCCTGACGGTCAACGAGGAGACCGCCGGCAGCGCCCGGACGCCGGGTCGCGCGGCGCTGCTGACGATGCTGGTCATCATCGTCACCTACCTCGGCGTGGCGATCGTGGTGCAGGTGTACGCCGGCGTCGGGACCGAGGGCACGGGTCTGGGCAACCCGGACACCAGCGACAACGTCTTCGCCGCGCTGGCCGGGCCGGTCATGGGCCCGGGGCTGGCCTTCCTGCTGTTCCTCGCCGTCGTCGCGAGCTCGGCGTCCTCGCTCCAGACGACGTTCCTGCCGCCGACCCGCACCATGCTGGCCATGGCCACCTACGGCGCGCTGCCCCGGCGGCTGGCCGAGGTGCACCCCCGGTTCCTCACCCCGTCGGCCGCCACGCTGGTCGCCGGCGCCGGGACGGCGGTCTTCTACGTGGGGATGACGCTGATCAGCGAGAACGTCCTCATCGACACGATCTACGCACTCGGCCTGATGATCTGCTTCTACTACGGGCTCACCGCCTTCGCCTGCGTCTGGTACTTCCGCCGGGACCTGCTCCGCAGCGGCCGCGACCTGGTGTTCAAGGGGGTCCTCCCGCTGCTGGGCGGGCTGGCGCTGGCGGCGGTGTTCGTGCAGACCGCCGTCGACACCCTCGACCCGGCCTACGGCAGCGGCTCGTCGGTGTTCGGGCTGGGCAGCGTGTTCGTCATCGGGGTGGGCCTGCTGCTCGCCGGGGCGGTGCTCATGCTGCTGTGGCGCGCCCGGCACCCGGAGTTCTTCCGGGGGCAGACCCTGCGCCACGACACCCCGGCGCTCGTGTTCGACGAGTGAGGGTCGGGGGCGGGCGGTCCGCCGGTGGCCCCGGGACCCCGCGGCCGGCCGTGCACCCGGGGTCATCGGCGGTGCGCGGAGACGGACGGCGAACAGCGTGTCGTCCCGTTGCGGCCCGGCCGTGCACGGGCGTGTTGACCCGGGGCGGACAGGCGTCCAGCGTTCGTCGCGGACGGCTCCGGTCGAGCCGACACCCCACCCCCGTGCAGCTGTGGCGCAGAAGCCGCCAGTCCCTCCACCGGACCGGTGGACCGAGCCGTTCCGGGACGGGGCGGCGATGACCGATCCCTCGGCCACCTGCCTGCCCTGCCGCGGCCGACCGTGCCCGGCTCTCCGCCGGGGGAGGAGGACCACCCGCGCGGTCGGGGTGACGCCCCGCCCGCCTGGTCGGGCGACCAGGTGCGGCGGTCCACCCGTCCGAGACACTCCCAGGAAGGTGAGGGCCATGGCTGCTCACCGCGCCCTCCACGGGACCGCGCTCACCGCGGCCGCCTGTGTCGGTCTGACCTCGCTCACCAGCTGCGCTGTCCAGCCCGCGCAGTCCAGCACGCTGTCCGACGACGGCACCTTCTCCAGCCCCTCCCAGGAGCTGGGGGACGGCAGCGTCGCGACCTACGTCGTGCTGGATGACGGCGCACCGACCGAGGTGGGTGTCCGCATGACGCCCACTGCGCTGGAGGGGCTCCCCGAACAGGGCGTCACGCTGATGGTCGACTTCCCCGACGAGGCGGCGGACACCGCGTTCGACCACGTGATGCTCAACTGGAACCCGCAGGGACACGAGCCGTTCGTGCTGTTCGGCCGGCCGCACTTCGACTACCACTTCAACATGGTCGACATGGCGACGATCGAGGCCATCACCCCGACCGACCCGCAGTACGCGGCCAAGGCCGAGCACTTCCCCGAGCCGCAGTACGTGCCGCAGGACTACGTCCTCCCGCCGGCCGGGCCCGCCGCCCTGCAGGCCGTCCCGGGCATGGGCGTGCACCTGGTCGATTCCACCGACACCAGCCTCGTCCCCGGCCAGTACGACTTCACCCAGATCATCATCAACGGGGTCTGGGACGGCCGGTACACGTTCGTGGAGCCGATGATCACCCGCGACTGGCTGTTGACCGGGCCCGACCTCGAGGCGCCGCTCAAGCTGCCCGAGGCCTACCAGGAGACCGCCTACTACCCGACCAGCTACAGCATCTCCGTGGACGAGGAGACCGACGACTACGTCGTCTCGCTCACAAGCCTGACGTCGCGCACGGCGTCGTAGCCCGGTTCAGCCCTCGCGGTTGCTGTAGACCCGCACCGGCTCGACGAGGACGGCGGTGCGCCGCTGCTCGACCATGACGCGGTCGTACCCGGCCCAGTCGTCGTGCCGGCCCCCGGCGGCGGTGAAGACCTCGCGCAGCAGCAGGCGCAGCCGGTCGGGGTCGGTCAGCCACGGCTGGAGGTCGTCGGGCCCGGCCAGCTGCGCGCGGCCCTCGACCGTCGCCCACTGCCAGCCGTGCCGGACGGTGAGGGTGACCTGGGGCCGGGCGCGCAGGTTGGCCAGCTTCACCGGCCCGTAGGTGACGAAGCCCAGGACCGGCGCGCCGGTCGCCGGATGGGGGAGCACCCCGGCGTTCACCACCGAGGCCTGCACGGTGGAGTCGGCGCGCACGGTGGACACGACCGCGAGGTGGGACTCCTGCGCGGCGAGGGCGGAGACGTCGTCGAGGGTGGTCATGCCCGGACCCTGGCACCGGTCCGGTCCCGGCGGTCGGGCCCGCGCCGCGGCGTCACCGGTGCAGCGCGGCCGAGCGGTACTCGAGCAGTGCGTTGAGGTCGGCCTCGGCGCGTTCCCGGCGCGCGAGGTCCTCCCGGCTGTTCGACCTCGCGCAGGCCCGCCGCGCCAGCCGCAGGTCGGCGAGGGCGCGGACGATGAGCCCGTCCAGGACGGCGAAGCGGTCCGATGGGGGAGCAAGGGTCGTCATGGCGGGCCTCCCACCGCTGGTCACGGCTGGCGTGCACCGGGTGCGGGCGGGACGTCGGCCTGCGTCCCTGCCCCGCCCGAGACTGGCCCGTCGACGAGGGCCCCGTCGTCGTCCGCCGCGGGTGACCGCGGCTCGGGGGCCGGCGCGCGGGCGGCGGACCGCCGGCGGCCCCGGCCGGACCCCGCCGGCCTCTCGGGGGAGCCGGCGCCCGACGCCCCCGCGAGCAGGATCTGCGCCCAGCGCCGGTCGGGGTCCTGACCCACCAGCACGGCGACCAGGAGGAGGGTCAGGGGGATCGCCAGGACGGCGCCGGTGGGCCCGAGCACCACCGTCCAGACGAGGACGGACACGAAGGTCAGCGTCACCGACAGGCCGACGGTGTCGCCCACGACGACCGGCTGGATCACCGACTGCAGCACGAAGTTCGCCGCGCAGTAGACGACCACGACGAGCAGCGCCGTCCGCGGGCCGCCGTCGAGGAGGGCCAGCAGGGTGGGCGGCGCCAGGCCCAGGAAGAACCCGATGTTGGGGACGTAGTTGGTCAGGAACGACAGCAGGCCCCACAGCATGGCCAGCGGGACCCCGAGCAGGACCAGCGCGATCGTGTCCACGACGGCGACGGCGAAGCCGAAGACGGTGGTCACCACCAGGTAGCGCCGGGTGTTGCGGGCGAAGTCGCCGAGGGCGGCGCGCATCCGCCAGGTGCCGGGCACCGCGGCCAGCCGCTCAGGCATCCCGTTGGCGTCGGCCGTCATGAACAGCACCGTCGCGAGCACGAGCACCAGCGCGCCGACCGCGCCCGCCACACCGGCCAGCAGCCCACCGATAGCGGAGACGATCCCGGACAGGTCCAGTGAGCCCACGATCTGTTCCACCTGGTCCCGGCCGATGCCGGCTGCGGTCAGCGCGCCGCGGACGTCGTCCACCATCTGCTGCCACTGGTCGGAGTACTGCGGCAGGACGGTCGCGAGCTGGCCCACCGAGACGACCAGGGCGACGGCGAACGCGATCAGCCCGCCGTCCACGAGCACCACGGCTGCCGCGACCGCGAACCCCCGCCGCACGCCCCGCCGGACCAGCGCGCCCACCATCGGGTGGACGGTGAGGGTCAGCACCAACGCCAGGAGGACGGGGGCGAGCAGCCCCGAGTAGGTGGAGATGCCCCAGAGCGCGGCGGCCGCGCCGCCGATCCCCAGGACGACGGTGAGCCACAACGGCAGGGCCCGTCGGACCTCGGTCTCCGGCATGCCGCCCACCGTGGCCGCGGTCGCCGGCCCCGGCGTCCCCTCGGGAGGGTGATCCGGCCGGTCAGTCGTAGCGGACCGAGGTGCGCAGCAGCAGGTCCTGCACCGAGCGGTTCTCCCGGCTCACCAGCACCCAGAGCAGGCCGACCGGGAAGAGCGTGCAGAGCACCGCCCGCACCGCGGAGCGGCCCCAGCCCAGCCGGGCGCCCCGGCCGCCGGTCACCCGCAGGCCCAGGAGCCGGTCGCCGTACGTGCGCCCGACCTCGGCCCAGGTGACGGCGAAGTAGGCCGCCTGCACGCACAGGCCGAGCAGGAGCAGCGTGGTCGCCGGCAGCACCGGGAACGCGAAGGTGGTCGGGCTCAGCAGAAAGCGCCCCACCGCGACGCCCGCGTACCCGCCGGCCACCAGCAGCGCCACGACGACCAGGTCGACGACGTTGGCCAGTGACCGCGTGACCAGGCCGGCGCGGGCCCCGCGGATGCCGGCGCGGGCCGCTGGGACGGCGACCGGCGGAGAGGCGTCGTGCCAGGGACGGCCGGAGCCGGGAGCGGACCGCTCCTCGGCCGTGGTCACCGCTCCGCCCCCGGCCCGTCGGGATCGGTCGTCCGGTCCGCCGTGCCCGCGCGGCGGCCGTGCCGGTGCAGCAGCCGGTCGACGACCCGTTCCACCGCCCGGTCGGCGTCCGCGCCCTGGACGCGCACGGTGCGCACCATGTCGGACGTGAGCGAGTCGCTCGAGGCGCGCAGCAGCCCGGGCAGGTCGATCACCGCGACGACGTAGCGGGCCAGGCCGGCGATGTCCGTGCGGGCGATGACCCGGTCGACGTCGGCGCGGTCGACGACGGCGTCCACGTCCACGCGGTCGAGGACGCGGGCGATGTCGACCCGGTCCACCGCGGCGTCCAGGTCCACCCGGGCGACGACGGCGTCGAGGTCCACCCGGTCGAGCACCCGGCCGATGTCGGCGCGGTCGACGACGGCGTCGACGTCCACGCGGTCGACGATCGCGTCGAGGTCCACCCGGGCCACGACGGCGTCGACGTCCACGCGGTCGATGATCGCGTCGAGGTCCACCCGGGCCACGACGGCGTCGAGGTCGACGCGGTCGAGGACGCGGTCGATGTCGACCCGGTCGATGACGGCGTCGAGGTCCACCCGCGCCACGACGGCGTCGAGGTCGACGCGGTCGAGGACGCGGTCGATGTCGACCCGGTCGATGACGGCGTCGAGGTCCACCCGCGCCACGACGGCGTCGAGGTCGACCCGGTCGAGGACGCGGGCGATGTCCACCCGGTCGACCGCGCCGTCCAGGTCTGCCCGCGCCACGACCGCGTCCACGTCCAGCAGCGCCGCCAGTCGGTCGAGGTCCACGTACTCACGGACGAGCGCCGGGACGTCGAGGCGGGCGAGCACGGCACGGGTCACACCGGGGACGAGGCGGTCGGCCAGCCCCGCCAGCGCACGCCCGGCCGCCGACGCCGGGTGCGCGAGGGCGGGCAGGTGGCGGGCCATCGGCAGGCGGGAGACGAGGACGTGCCCGGCGGAGGCGGTCGCGTCCAGGACGTGGCGGCGCAGCGCCGCGGCGACCGCGAGGACGGCGATGGCACCGTCGACCGCGTCCCGTACCGCGTCACCGCCCGGAGCCGCATCCGGCGTCGGCTCGGGGAAGGGCGACGGCGCAACGGGCAGGTCGGGCGGCTGCACCGGCCGGAGGTTCCGGACCGGCGGGTCCACCGGGTTCACGGCCACCGGAGGCCGTCGTCCACTGTCGGGATCATGAGGCCTCCCCGGCCGTCGGAACGCCCAGCATCTGTCCAGGACGGCGGGTCCCTCCTCATCCCGAACGGGTGAGCCCGCTCCGCGTGCGGCGCGGCATGCTGCGGGTCGTCTGCGCCGCGTTGCGAGACGGGGCGTTTCACTGGGACCTTCGGCTCTGATTGGTTGCGCGCGACCGGACGACGCTGGGTCGCGGATCGGTCGCACGTCCGGCTGGGTCGCCGGGGAAGGGGCGCGAGCTCGGGGGACGGTCCGGATGACTTCTAGAGGGGACGTGCCATGGTGAGGCTGTCGTCGGCTTCCGCAGATGCTCTGCACACTGCGGCGTCGGCTGCCACGCAGCACAGCGTCCCGCTGCTCGCGTCCAAGCTCGCCCCACCCCAGCCCGCGCACGCGACCGTGCTGCGGCGGCGCCTGGTCAGCCAGCTCTCCCGGGCCGTCCAGCGGTCGCCGCTGACCCTGCTCAGCGGGCCGGCGGGCTCCGGCAAGACCGTGCTCGCGTCCACCTGGCGGCAGACCCAGGACGACGGCAGGCCCGTGGCCTGGCTCACCCTGGACGACTACGACGACGATCCCGCCACCTTCTGGAACTACGTCGTGGGAGCGATGACCGCCGCCGGGGTCCCGTGCCCCGGCCTCCCGGCGCTCGTTCCCGGGGAGTCGCCGCCGACCTCGTTCGTCCCGCAACTGGCCGCGCACGTGGCCGCGTTGCCCCGTCCGGTGGTGCTCGTGGTGGATGACGCCGACCACGTGACCGACCGGACCATCACCACCGGTCTCGACCTGCTCGTCCGCCACGGGGGGAGCCGGCTGCGGCTGGTGCTGTGCGCTCGCGCCGACCCGCTGCTGCCCCTCCACCAGTACCGGTTGGCGGGGACCGTGTCCGAGATCCGCGGCGACGAGCTGGCGTTCACGCCGGACGAGACCCGCGACCTGCTCAGCGCCATGGGCGTCCCGGTGTCGCCGGAGGTCGCCGGGGCGCTGTGCGCCGAGGCGCAGGGCTGGGCGGTCGGCCTGCGGCTGGCCGCCGCCCCGCTCAAGCAGGGGGCGTCACCGGAGCACCTGGTGACCTGGCTGTCCCGCGACGACGGGAGCGTGGCCCAGTACCTATTCGCGGAGGTCCTGCAGCGGCAGCCGGCCAGCGTCCGCCGGTTCCTCCTGCGGGTCAGCGTCACCGCGGAGTGCTGGCCGGACCTGGTGGACCGGCTCTGCGGTCGGCCGATCGGCCGGCGGGTCCTCGCCGGACTCGCGCGGGCCAACGCCTTCGTCGAGGAGTCACCCGGGGCACCCGGCGGGTTCCGGATCCACCCGCTGTTCCGCGAGATGCTGCAGGCCCAGCTGGCCTACGACCACCCGGGCGAGGTCGCCGGCCTGCACCGCACCTGCGCGGCCTGGTACGCCGAGGCGGGCCGGTCGCCAGAGGCGGTGGGCCACGCCGTCGCCGCGGAGGACTGGGGGTTCGTCAGCCGGTTGCTCATCGACGACCTGCTGGTGATGCGGCTGCTGGCGCACGGGTCCGACCCCGCGCTCCGGGGGATCCAGGCCCTCCCGGCGACGTTCCCCGGCCCCGAGGCCGCTGTCATCCGCTGCGCCGCCGCCCTGGCCGGCGGCTCCGCGCCCACCCCGGCCGACCGCGCCGTCGCGGCGACCGCTCGGGGCGAGGGGCATCGGACGACTCTGCGCGTCTCGGCGGCGCTGACCTGTCTCGTGGCCGACGCCGAAGCGGCCACCGATCCCGCCGCCCTGCTGGCCCAGGCCGACGACGCCGCCGCCCTGGTGGCCGCGCTCCCCGACGAGGGCCGGCGCGAGCACCGGGAGTGCGTGGCGGTGCTGACCACCCTGCGCGCGCTCGCCTGCCTGGGCACCGATGCACCGACCGGGCGGTTGCTCGCCGGGATGCGCGCTGCGGCGGCTGCCGCCCAGACGGCGGCCTCCCGCCGTCTGCGCAGCCGCGCCGTCGCCCACCTCGCGGTCCTGGAGGCACTGGAGGGTCACCTGACCCGAGCCGCCCACCTGGCCGAGGAGGGCGAGGGGCTCGCGGCCGAGGCGGGCAGGGACGAGGCCGATCGGGAGCCGGCTGCGGCGGTCGCCCTCGCGTGGGTCCACCTGCGCCGCTACGCCCTCAGCGAGGCGCGCGAGTGGCTGGCCCGGGCACGGGCCCGCACGCGGGACCGGGGCTGTGGGACGCCCGCGGCCTCGACGATCCCGGCGCTGCTGGCGGTTCTGCAGAGCCAGTTGTCCCGGCTGCGGCACGAGTACGACTCGGCCGAACAGGCCCTGAACCCGCACCTGCGGGGGCCGCGCCTGCCCCGGTGGGTGGCCGAGCAGGTGGTGACCGAGGTGGTCCGGCTCGCGGTGGCGCGAGGGCACGTCGAGGAGGGTCTGGCGATCCTCCAGGACACCAGCGGCGACGAGCCGTGGAGCCGGCGGCTGCGCGCGACGGTCGGGCTGCTCTCCGGCGACCCGGCCGCGACGCCGCCGGCCGAGGCCGGTCCGCCCGCGGTCCCGGCAGCGGCCGTGGAGGCCGCCGTGATCCGGGCATGCCAGCTCCTGGAGGCCGGCAACCTGCCCGCCGCGGCCGAGCAGCTCGGCGAGGCGCTGGAGCTCGCTCGACCCGAGCTGCTGCGCTGGCCCTTCATCGACACCCCGCCCCAGGCACGCCGGCTGCTCCGCACCCACCCCCGGCTGCAGGAGCCCGCCGCGTGGCTGAGCCCGTCGTCGACCGCCCAGCCGCGCCCGGACGGGCACCGCAGCCCGGCGGGTCCCGAGGCGTCGCAGGTGATCCAGGACCTCAGCGACCGGGAGATGGAGGTCCTCCAGCACCTGGCCCAGATGCTGTCCACGGCGGAGATCGCGGCGACCATGTTCATCTCCGTGAACACCGTCCGCACGCACATCCGGAGCATCCTGCGCAAGCTCGCCGTCAGCAGGCGCAACCAGGCCGTCCGCCGGGCCCGGGAGCGCGGCCTCCTCTGAGCTCACGCCGGCGGGACGAGGCGGGCGAGTGGCAGCCACGCCATCCTCAAGGACGCGGCAGGTGGCCGGCGGTGCCGGCCGGGAGGGAGCGATGGCCATGGCGACGGCGCGCAACCGGTTCGAGCTGCGCATCGGGACACTCCTGAGCCCGGCGGCGCTGGCGACGTTCCGGGTGCCCGTCAGACCGTCCCGCGTGCCGCGGAACACCGTCCACCGGCTGCGCATCCCGGCCGACCGCGACCTCGCCGACGTCGTGCACCGGCTGATCGAGCGGCACGTGGAACTGCTGGAGATCCGCCGGGGCCCGGAGCCGCCGCGCGGCCGCCGCCGGCCGGCCGACGACGAGTGCGACCTGACCGGTCCTGCCGACACCGGAGCCGACGTCGTCGTCCCTCTGCGGCCGGCCCGCCGCCCCCGGCCCTCGGCGCCCGGCCAGGACGCTCGCGCCCTGTCCGACCGGACTCCGCACGACCCAGCGGGGTGAGCGGTCCCGCCGTCGCGGCCACCGCAGCGCCGGCAGCGGGACGCCGTTCATGCGGTGCGGACGATGCCGGGCCGCCCGCAGCGGTCGCACGCTTCTGAGGCACCACCACCCGAGGACCTCGCCCGCCCGTTCCCCCTGCTCGGGGCGGCCCGGAACCGAGGCCGGACCAAGGAGGACAGGCACATGACGGACACCTCGAACCGCCGCTCGCCGGTGACCGACGAGGGCTACGAACGCGGACCCACCGCCTGGGCAGGCTGGGTGGTCTTCGGCGGCGTCATGCTGATCATGCTGGGGACGTTCCAGGCGATCGAGGGGCTCATCGCCTTGTTCGACGACGGCTTCTACCTGGTCCGCGAGAGCGGCCTCGTGGTCAACGTCGACTACAGCGCGTGGGGATGGGCCCACCTCATCATCGGCATCGTGGGCGTCCTGGCCGGGGTCGGACTGCTGGCCGGCAACATGGCGGCCCGGGTCGTCGGTGTCGGGATCGCGTTCCTGAGCGCCCTGGTGAACCTGGCGTTCATCTCGGCCTACCCCGTGTGGTCGGTCATCCTGATCGCGCTCGACGTCATCGTGATCTACGCGATCATCGTCCACGGGCGCGAGCTCAAGAGCGACTACCGCTGAGCCACTGGAGGTGCGGGTGCCCGTCCCCCGGGGGGACGGGCACCCGCGCTGCGTTCCCGCCGGGCCGGGTGGCGACGCCGGTCCCGACCCCTCTCACCGGCGGAGCAGATCGTCCGCGCCGGGTGACGCAGGGGACCGGCGGCCCCGGGCACCGTGGGTGCACCGACCACCGTTCCTCGTTCCGTGGGGGAGACATGACCGCTGATCTCGCGCAGGGCTCCGACCTCGACCAGATGGGACCGGTCGACTACCTGGTCGTGGCCTTCCCGGTCGAACGCATGACGGGGGAGGCGTTCCCGCTGCTGATCGACCTCGTGGAGCGCGGCGTCATCCGCATCCTCGACCTGGAGTTCATCCGCAAGGACGAGGACGGCACCGTCACGACGCTCAGCCAGGTCGACCTGGAGCGCATGCAGGTCCTGGAGGCGGCGCTGTTCGACGGCGCGGACTCCGGTCTCCTCCGCCCGGACGACCTCGCCGAGGCCGCGGCCGCACTGGACCCCGGCACCGCCGCGGGTGTGCTGGTGTACGAGAACGTCTGGGCGGCTCCGTTCGCCGCCGCGCTGCGCCGGTCCGGTGGACAGCTGGTGGCGTCCGGCCACATCCCGCTGCAGGAGCTGGCGGCGACGCTCGACGAGATCGAGGCCGAGGAGCAGGACACCACCGCGGCGCCGGAGCCGGCCCGGCCGGTGGACTGACCGTCCGGACGGCGGGTGACCCGGCGGCCTCAGAGCAGCCGGGTCACCCACTCCGGTTCCACCGCCGCCCAGCCCCGCGCCCACCGGCGGTCCCGCTGGGCGTCGAGGGCGGCGCAGAGGAGTGCGTAGAGGACCCACGTCACGAGCGGGATCCCGAGGAACAGGCCCACCCCGGTCGTCAGGGCCGAGCCGTCGATGCGGTTGCGGTCGAGGGGGGCGCGCGTGATGTGCCCGTCGCGGTGGACCCACACGGGGACGGTCGTCCCGGCGGCCGTGCCGGGGTGGACCAGCACGATCCCCTGGCGCTCCGCCCCGCCCGGGACCGGCCAGACGGCACGGGCCGGCACGGTCACCCGCTCCTCGTCGCCGTGGCCGGCGCCGGCCTCCGCCGGCGCGTCCTCGAGCAGGACGGCGTCCACGTGGCTCCGCTCGGCCGCCTCCTCCGCGGCCAGCGCCTCGAGCTGGCGCGTGGTGGCTGCCGTGGCCGCCACGGCCAGCGGAGGAGCGACCAGCAGGGAGAGGACGACGACGAGCCGGCCGGCCACCTGCACACGGTCGGAGCCGCGCTTGAGCGGCCCGGACCCCAGGGTGAACCACCGCAGCGAGCGGCGGAGCGCGCCGTCCGTCGGAGTGCTCATGCCACGGCCCTCCGTTCCTGCCGTCCGCTTGGGGGAGCGTGCTCAGACCAGCACGCGCCGCTTGAGCTGCTCGAACTCCTCCTGGCTGATCGCGCCGCGGTCGAGCAGTTCCTTGCCGCGGGCGATCTCGTCGACCCCGCGGTAGCCCGGGGCGGCCACGGAGCGGATGTGCTCGTCGGTCCGCTGCTTGAGCGCGGCCGCCTGCTGCACGTCGCGGTCGGCCATCGCGCGCCCCTGGCTGATCAGGTACGCCAGCGAGCCGATGAGGGGGAGGACGAGGACGAAGACCGTCCAGCCGGCCTTGCCCCAACCGGAGACGTCCCGGCGCCGGAACAGGTCGCCGAAGACGGTGATGAGCAGCCAGAAGAAGGCCATCAGGGCGAAGAACAGGACGAACGTCCACAACAGGTCGGCGAGCGGGTAGCCGTCTGCGGCCGCGGTCATGGTGCACCTCCGGGAGCGGGTGTCCCGCCCAGGATGGGGATCGGGGGAGTGGGGTCCCATCGCCCCGCGCGGATGACTCCCCGCGGCCGTCATCCGGGACAGCGACACCCGGTGGAGCTCGCTCCGGACTCGATCCGGCCACCGGGGGCCGCCTCATCCACGGAGGGGGAGGCCATCGGCTGGGCGACCGGCGAGGCTCCGGGGATCGGATCGGATCTCACGCGTCCCGGGTCCCCGGCGGCGGCGGTCGTCCGGCTCGTCGAGCGGCTCCGGCAGCGGCGTCCCGCCGCCCCGGCACCCGCCTCGAGCGAAGGAGCAGCGCAGATGGGACGTCAGGTGTACGAGCTCCGTGTGCGCGGACCGATCCCCGCCGACCTCCTCGAGGAGATCGGCGCGGAGGACCTCGGCGAAGAGCCGCCGCTGACCATCCTGCGGACCGGACCCACGGACCAGCCCGGTCTGCACGGCATGCTGCAGCGCCTGCGCAGTCTGGGCCTGGACCTCATGGAGGTCCGCACGACCGGACCGGAGCAGTACGTCGACGACTCGACGTGAGCACTCCCGGCCGCGTGCCCCGACTCGTCCCCGACCGGCTCGTGCGCGAGGGAGCGTGATGCCCGATGTCTGCCGTCCTGGTGGTGCTGGGCGCCGTCGTCCTGGTGGGGACGACGGTCGTCGTCCTGGCGGTGTGGGGCCGGGTCCACTACGCCCGCGAGCTGTCCTCCTTCCTCGTCAAGGTCGGACCGCCCCCGTCGTCGCGTCGGTACGACGCGCGATGGTGTCGTCGGCGCACGCGCGCGGCGTGGGTCGACGACGTCCTCCTGCTCCGGTCCGGCCTGCTGCGGCTGTGGCTCACACCGCTCGAGGTCGGGGTCGCCCGGGAGGTGACGGTGCAGGCGCTGGAGCCGGGGGAGGTGCGCGGCCTGGGGCGGCGCCCGGTCGTGCTGCGGCTGACCATGCACGACGGCTGTGAGGTGGAGGTGGCCGCGGCGCACGAGGACGCCGGCCGGCTGGTCGGGCCCTTCCTCACCGCGGCCCTGTCCGGGCTCCCCGAGGCCCCCCGCGAGCGGGGCGCCTGACCCGACCCGCGAGCCGGCGCGCTCGACCTGCGGCGGTCATCCGACCGGGGTGATGAGCGCACAGGCCGGCCTCCACGAGGCTTCGCGCGCTCACCCGGACCGCGAGGGAGGACCCCATGCCGCTGCTCGACCTGTTCTGGACGATGTTCCTCTTCTTCTGCTGGGTCCTGTGGTTCTGGTTGCTGTTCCGCGTCTACGCGGACCTCTTCTCGCGCCGCGACATCGGGGGCTGGGCCAAGACCGGCTGGGTGGTGTTCACGATCCTGCTGCCCTTCCTCGGGGTGTTCGTGTACCTGATCTCCCAGGGCCGGTCGATGGCCGAGCGCACCGAGCGCGCGGTCGAGCGGCAGCGTGCCGCCACGGACGCCTACATCCGGTCGGTGGCCGCCGACGCCGACTCGGTCCGGTCGGCGCGGGCCCGCGAACTGTTGGACAGCGGCGCGGTCACCCGTGACGAGTACGACCGCATGGTGCCCAAGGTCCCCAGCTGACCACTGTGCCCTCCGAACAGCGGCACCCCGGCCGGGAACGGCCGGGGTGCCGCTGTGCCGAGGTCAGGCCGTCGGGACCCGCCGGGGTGCGTGGGGGAGCAGGAACGCGGCCACCCAGCCGACGATCGCGAAGCACCCGATCACCACGATCGCGGTGAGGAACGGCGGGTTCCCGACCGTCGTCGCGGCGACCAGGACCGAGCCGGCGATCGCGACGCCCAGCGACGAGCCGAGGTTCGACACGCTGCGGGAGACGCCGGAGATGTCGCCCTGGACCTCCTCCGGCCACGCCGACTGCACGACGTTGACCGACGCGGTGAGCATCGCGCCGACACCGAACCCCATGAGGAACAGGCCGGGCCAGAAGGTCCAGACCGCGGAGTCCACGCGGGCCAGGGCGAGCAGGAGGGCCAGGCCGCCGACGGTCAGCGTGAACCCGGACCGGATCAGCAGCCGCTGCGGGTGCCGGCTGGCCATCCGCTGGGCCAGCCCGGAGGCCAGGAGCACGCCGACCGTGGCCGGCACCAGCATGAGCCCGGTCTGGATCGCCGAGTAGCCGCGCTCCTGCTGCAGGAAGACCGAGATCACGAAGAACGCGCCCTGCATGACCAGCCACTGCACGGTCTGCGTGACGAGCCCGAGGTTCGACGTCCGGTTCCGGAACAGCCGGACCGAGACCAGGGGCGACCGGCCGCCGCGCTCCCGGGCGTGGGCGTAGAGCAGGAACCCGGCCAGGACCACGACCCCCAGGCCGACGAGCAGCCACACCCGCGGGGAACCCCAGCCGACCGTGTTGGTCTGCAGGACCCCGAAGACCACGAGGAACAGGCCGGCCGCCGACAGGACCGCCCCGACGACGTCGAAGCGCGGCCGCTGCGCCGGCAGCGGGGGATCCTCGATCCGCCGTGCCAACAGCGCGATGGCCGCCACGACGACCACCTGGAGCAGGAAGGAGGCCCGCCAGCTGACGTAGCTGGTGATGAGCCCGCCGATCAACGGACCGGCCGCGGCCCCCAGGCCCGCGGCGCCGCTGACGACGCCGAACCACTTGGCGCGGGTCTTGAGGTCGTCGAAGACCACGGTGATGAGGATGTAGATCGGCGGGATCAGCAACGCCGAGCCGACGCCCTCCAGCAGGGAGTAGCCGACGGTGAGCATGCCCAGCCCCTGCGCGAAGGCGGCCAGCAGAGCGCCGGCCCCGTACACGACCAGGCCGAGGATGAAGCAGTACTTCCGGCCCCAGATGTCGGTGAGCTTGCTCCCCGGGATCATCAGCGCCGCCATCGTCAGCGTGAACAGCGTGATGGTGGTCTGGATCCCCGCGACGTCGGTGTCCAGGTCGTCGGCGATCGTGCTGATCGCGACGTTCATGTTCGACGCGGCGTAGCTGGCGATGAACTGGGCGAGGGCGAGGGGGAGGACGACGGCGCCTGCCGTCGCCGTCGCCGTCGTCCCGGCGCCGGTCCTGGTCATGGTGGGGTCCTCCGGGATCGGCGCCGGGCGGCGGGGGTCTGCGGGTGGTTACGAGGAGCGCTGCTCCGGGACCTGGTCGGCCAGGGCGGCCGCGCCGAGGACCCCGCGCAGGATCGCGCCGGCGGCCGCGGTCACCCGCGCGCTGCCGACGACGGGGGCGATGGCGACCAGGACGGCCTGCGCCTTCTCGGCCGTCAGGCCGGCCTCGGCCCCCGCGCCGAGGGTGATCGCGTAGGACATCGGCGCGGCATCCATGGCGACCAGTGCCGCGAGCCGCACCAGCAGGTAGGTCTCGGTGTCCAGCCCCGACCGCTCGGCCGCGTCGAGGTTCATCGCGAGGAGCGTCTCGAGGACCGGCGCGTCGCCCTGGGCGATGCTCTCGAGCGCGTTGTCGGGGGTGGTCTGCGTCATGGCTCCTCCTGAACGGGTGGGAACGGACGTCCAGCGTCGGTGCGCCGGCGGTCGCCCGTCCTCACCCGTTCCGGACGAGGCCCGGTCACCGGGGTGGGCGCCCGTCGAGGGCCGCGTCGAGCGTCGTCGCGGCGTCGATGAGCGCCAGGTGGGTGAAGGCCTGCGGGAAGTTGCCGATCTGCTCGCCGGTGAGGGCGATCTCCTCGGAGTACAGGCCCACGTGGTTGCCGTAGGTCAGCATCTTCTCGAAGGCGGTGCGGGCGTCGTCCAGCCGCCCGGCGCGGGTGAGTGCGTCGACGTAGGCGAACGTGCACAGCGAGAACGTGCCCTCCGACCCGCGCAGGCCGTCCGGCGAGGCCTCGGGGTCGTAGCGGTAGACCAGGCTGTCGGTGACCAGCTCGCGGTCCATGGCCGCCAGCGTGGTGGTCCACATCGGGTCACGGCCGTCGACGAAGCCGACCGTGGGCATCCGCAGCAGCGCGGCGTCCAGGACCTCGGTGTCGTAGTGCTGGACGAAGGCCTGCCGCTGGAAGTGGAAACCGCGCTCCATGACCTGCCGGTAGACCCGGTCCCGCTCGGTGATCCAGCGCTGCAGCTCGGCGGGCCGGCCGTGCTCGGTGGCCAGCCGGACGCCGCGGTCGAAGGCCACCCAGGACATCACCCGCCCGTAGGTGAACGGCTGCCGGCCGCCGCGGGTCTCCCAGATCCCCTCCTCGGGCTGGTCCCAGTTGTCGACCAGCCAGTCCAGCACGCCGCCGATCGCCGTCCAGCCCTGGTGGGCCAGGGGCAACCCGGCGCGCACGCCGCTGTACACGCTGTCCAGCGCCTCGCCGTAGATGTCGAGCTGCAGCTGCTCGGCGGCGCCGTTGCCGATGCGCACGGGCGCCGAGCCCCGGTAGCCGCGCCAGTGGTCGAGCACGTCCTCCTTGAGGTCGGAGGAGCCGTCGATGCGGTACATGATGTTCAGCGGTCCGCTGCCGGAGCCGACCCGCTCGCGGATGCGGTCGCCCAGCCACCGGCCGAACTGCGCGGCCTCCTCGGTCATGCCCAGCTTGAGCAGCGCGTGCACCGAGAAGGACGCGTCGCGCACCCAGGTGAAGCGGTAGTCCCAGTTGCGCTCCCCGCCGACCTGCTCGGGCAGCCCCGCGGTGGGTGCGGCCACGAGGCCGCCGCTGGGCGCGTAGGTCATCAGCTTGAGCGTGATCGCCGACCGCTGGACGTCCTCCCGCCAGCGGCCCGTGTAGGTCGAGCGGGCCACCCACGAGCGCCAGAAGGCCACCGTCTCCTGGAACAGGGCCCGCACCTCCGCCGGCCGGACCTCGCGCGGCCGGTCGGTCCCGCCCCACTCGAGCACCACCCCGCGGGTCTGGCCCGCCTCCAGGGAGACGGTCGCGTGCAGGTCGCCGTCGCCGAGGCGGACCTCGGCCAGCCGCTCGTCCTCCGGCTCCCGGACGACGTGCAGGGTCAGCCGCTGCCCGTTCGAGGTGAGGACGGCACCGTTCGCCGTCACGTCGACCTGGTGCGACTGACGGCCGTAGTCGAAGCGGGCGGCGAGGTCGATCTCGAAGGTCATCCGGCCGCGGACGCAGTCGAGAAGCCGCACGATCCGGTGGCTGTCGGTGGCGGCGGCGCCGGCGGGCGGCATGAAGTCGACGACCTGCCCCATGCCGGACTCGGTGAAGAACCGGGTCACCAGGACGGCGGCGTCGGGCAGGTACATCTGCTTGGACGTGTAGGCCACGTCGGCCGGGCGGATGCGGAAGTGGCCGCCGCGCTCGTCGTCCAGCAGCGCGCCGAAGACGCTGGGGGAGTCGAACCGGGGGGCGCAGAACCAGTCGATCGACCCGTCGGTCGTGACGAGCGCGGCGGTCTGCAGGTCGCCGATGAGCCCGTGCTCGGCGATGGCGGTCTCGATCCTGGGGGTCTCGGTCATGCCGACGACCGTGGCCGCCGGAGATCGGCCGACGCCTCATCCCTCGGGGGTGATGAGCCGGAGCGGCACCGGAACCAGGCTGGGCCGCTGACCGCCGGGCTCCGTGCCCGCGGAGGGGAGGAGCCATGCGCCGCTTCGCCGTCGGCCTGCTGGTGGTCGTCAGCGCCGTCTCCCTGGTCCTGGCCAGCACCTCGCTGTGGACCCGCCGCAACGTGGTGAACACGCACGTCTTCGTGACCAACGTCGAGACCATGGTCGACCTGCCCGCGGTGGAGGCACGCATCACCGAGCGGGTCACCTCCACCGTGATGGACAACCCGACGGTGAAGCAGGCCGTCGCCGACGCGGTCGCCGTCCTGCCGCCCCGCCTGCAGACGTTCCAGTCGACCGTGGAGGAGGGCATCAGCTCCCTCGTGTCGGCCGGCGTGCGCCGGTTGCTCACCGACGACCCGTTCCGCCCGCTGACGCGGGCCGCGCTCACCTCCGCGCACGACCAGCTGATCGCGGGGGAGCCGGTGCGGTTCACCCTCGGCCAGGCCAAGGCACGGGTGCCCGCCTCGCTGCAGGACGGCCTCGCCGGCCAGGTCCTCGCCCTGCTGCCGGACGACGTGGGGGTGACGATCGTGACCCCCGCCGACGCCCCGCAGCTCTACACCGCGATCGACCTGCTGAAGTCGGTCTGGTGGTGGCTGGGGCTGCTCGCGCTGGGCACGCTCGCCGGCGCGCTCGGCGTGTCCCGTCGCCGCCGCGGCACCCTCCGGGCCTGGGCCGTGACCACCACGGTGCTCACCCTCCTGGTACTGCTCGCGCTGCGGGTCGGCCGCGGGGTGCTCGTGACACAGGTCCGGGAGGACAACCGGGACGCCGTCGGCGCCATCTATGACGTGCTCGCCGCCGGCCTGCGGTCGTGGACGCTCTGGCTGCTGGCGGCCGCCCTGCTCGTGCTCGTGCTGACCCTCGTCTGGGGCCGGCTCGGCCTCGTGGCCGGGGTGCGGCGCGGCGTGGCCTCGGCCCGCGCGACCCTGCGCCGGCGGCGGGAGGAGTCCCGCGCGGCCGCGGCGCTCGCCGCCGAGGGGGCCGAGCCGGCGGCGGACGGCGTCCCCGCCGAGCCCTGGACGCGGCGGGTGGCCGCCGGGACGCGTGCCTTCGCCGAGGGGCTGGACCTCCCGCAGCGGACCGCCCGCCTCGGCGGGTTCGTCCGCACCCACCTGGTCCCCGCGCGGTGGACCGGCATCGCTCTCGGGGCGCTGTTGCTGCTGTTCTGGCCCGCGCCCACCCTGTCGGTGCTGATCTGGATCGCCGCCCTGGTCGCGCTCTACCTCGGGGCCCTGGCCTGGCTGGCCGACCGGGCCCCGGCGCCGGCCCCCGGGGCCGGGGAGGAGACCGTCACCGCGGTGGCGCGGTCCGCCGGGCCCGACGGCGTTCCGCTCGCGGGGGCTCCGGCTGTCGTCCCGGCCCCGCGGCCGGGACCCGCGCCGACCGACGGCGCGGCGGACCGCGCGCCCGGCGGCACGCTGGTCGCGACGGCGGTCGAGCCGGCTCCGTCCGCGCCGGCGTCGGCCGCGCCGCCCGCGCCGGCTCCGCCGGAGCCGGAGCGGTTCGTGCCGGCGGCGCTCACCCCCGAGACGATCACGACGCTCAACGACCGCCTCGACCTGCTCGTCCGGCTGGGTACCGCCCGCGACGCCGGCGTCCTCACCGAGGAGGAGTTCCGCCGCGAGAAGGGCCGGCTGCTGGGTGTGTGACCCGTGGGTCAGCCGGCGTGCGGCGGCGTGCCGGGATCGGTGGCCGCCCGTGCCCGTCGACGGCGGTCGACGGCGGCGAGGAAGAGCTTCAGCACCAGCCCGATGAGCACCAGGTCGCCCACCATCTGCGCCGTGGTGAGGACCCGTGCCACGTCGCTGACCGGGGCGATGTCACCGAAGCCCACGGTGGCGAAGACGGTGACGACGAAGTACAGGCCGTCGATGCGGCTGAGCGGCTCGGTGAAGGCGCCCGGGTCGCTGCCGGACAGCTGGACGAAGGCGGTGGCGAACAGCAGCAGGAACAGCGGGAGCGACAGCGCGATGCCCTCGACCGCCCGCAGCGCAGGGTGCGGCGCCCGCAGGATGGACCGCACCTGCCAGGTGACCAGTAGTGCCACGACCATCACGCCGGCGCCCAGCGCGGCGACCGTCCCGGCGGTGAACGCGCGGTCGAGGGGGAGGGCGAAGTAGACGAGCAGCAGGCCCACGCTGGTGAGCGTCGTCCGCGCCACGGCCACGAGCAGGGGTCGTCGTCCGGGGTCGCCGGGCGCCGTGCGCTCCGTGGGCAGCGCAGCCGCGGCGCCTCGTCCGGGGGACCGCTGGGCGCGGGCGGGGCCGTCCACCCGGTCGATGCTGGCCCGGCGGCGACCGCCGAGGATCACCCGCCCCGGGTGAGCGGCCCTGCCAGCGGCGTGTCCGACCGCCGGATCCCGATCGGCCGGGACCGGCGGCGGGGGAGCGCACGCCGTCCCACGGGCAGCTCGCGGTCAGAGGTCGGTGCGAGCCGGGATCCGGCCGCGGGCCACGGCCTCGGCCAGCCGGCGGTGGTCGTCCTCGTTCACGTCGGCGTAGGCCTCGGCGAAGTCGGCGATCGCGGTCTCGAACGCGGCCGAGGATCCGAGGTACCCGGAGATCGCGATGCGGTCGCCGGAGCGCGCGTGGGCGCGGGCCAGGCACCAGGCGCACTGCTCCCCGTAGATCTCGAGGCCCTGCGGACGCAGGTCGTCGACCTCGATCGACCCCTTCCAGTCCCGCAGCTGCCGCAGGTAGAAGTCGCGCTCGACCCCGTCGATGCCGGCGGTCCGCTGCCAGCCGAGGAAGATGTCGCTGGCCTGCTGCATGAGGCGCTGGCCGGCCACCACCCGCTGGCCCTGGTTGGTGTACCGGCTCCGGCCCACGAACTCCGCGTGCACCGAGGGCTCGGCCTCCTTGACCTGCAGCAGCAGCGGGTCGTCCTCGTCGCGCCCGATCAGCAGGAGGACCCAGCAGCGAGTGCCGACGCTGCCCACGCCGACGACCTTGCGCGCCATGTCGACGTAGCCGTAGCGCTCCAGCAGGGTGCGCCGGTCGGACTGCAGCGTGCCGCGGTACTGCCGGATGAGCGAGGGGAACGCCTCGGCCGGGTCGTCGCCCTCCTCTCCGGGGGCGAGGTCGCGCAGCGGCACGAGCAGCGGGGGGTCGGCCTTGATCCGCGGCGCCCCGTCGACCACCTCGGTGAGCTTCCCGAACGCCTGCAGCGTGTCCCGCGTCCGCGCCCGCTCGAGGGCCTGCGCGAGGCGGTCGCGCCGCGCGCGGTCCAGCCGGGAGGCGAGCTGCACGGTCAGCTGGTCGGCGTCGATGTGCGAGTACCAGACCTCGATGTCGCGGGCGGCGGCGAACTCGGTCATCGCCGTCCGGTAGCGGGCACCGGCCGCGAGGGTGATCGCCCGCCGCCGCTTGCGCGACACCCCGTTCTGCCGGCCGGCGACCTCCAGGCTGGCGACCAGCCGCTTGACGTCGAACTCGAACGGGCCGGGCAGCGTCTCGTCGAAGTCGTTGGCGTCGAACACCAGCCGCCGTTCCGGCGAGCCGAACATCCCGAAGTTCGAGACGTGCGCGTCCCCGCACATCTGCACGGTCAGACCCGAGCGCGGGGTCCCGGCGAGGTCGGCGGCCATGACGCGGGCGGCGCCGCGGTAGAAGGCGAACGGGGACTGCAGCATGCGGCCGTAGCGGATCGGCAGCAGGTCGGGCACCCGGGTCGCCCCCTGCTCCACGAGCAGGGTCAGCGGGTCGGGCGAGGACGCCGTCCGGGCGAACTCCGCCTGCGCGGCGAGCGGAACGCCGGTGCGCAGTGCCTTGCCGGCGGCGCGCCGCTCCTTCGGGGTGGGCCGGGTGGCCGGTGCGGCGTCCCGCGCGGAGCGCTCGTCGCGGGACGCCGGGGCCGTCGTCAGCACGTCGAGCCCACCTGGTCGGCCAGGGCCCGGGCGTCGGTGAGCAGGACGCCGACGGCGGAGGCGACCGCGCCCAGCGTCTGGGCCGAGGCGTCCTGCTGCGCCGAGCCGAGGGCGGTGCGCACCTGGTCGGCGTCGCCCTGCACGCGGTCGACGTCGTCGGCGTACTCCGCCCCGGCCTCGGTCCGCAGCTGCGCCAGCGCG
Source organism: Geodermatophilus sp. SYSU D00965 (assembly GCF_054050075.1). Lineage (NCBI taxonomy): Bacteria > Bacillati > Actinomycetota > Actinomycetes > Geodermatophilales > Geodermatophilaceae > Geodermatophilus > Geodermatophilus sp. SYSU D00965. Next base: position 63,715 of record NZ_JBJGYQ010000011.1, read on the forward strand.
CTCTCCACCGACGTGAAGGCCTGCTGCACCGCGTCCGTGCCCTGTTGGACGACCTGGACGTCCCCGAGTGCGGTGATCGACGCCCGCAGGTCGTCGACGGCCTTGCACATGTCTCCGCTCGACGTGGCCGCCGCGCTCGCTGACGTGACGCTCGACGTGGCCGCGCTCGATGTCGCCGCGCTCGTGGACGACCTCGAGTCCGAGCACGCGGTGAGTGCCAGTGCGACGACGACGGCCCCGATCCCGGTTGCGCTCCTCCGCCTCATGGCCCCGACGGTGCCGGGCCGGGACGGGCGGCTGCGTCATCCAGGGGGGATGAGGTCACCTCCCGCACCGGAGACCAACCTCGGCAGCCAGGAGCGCAGACCGGGGAGGAACCGTCATGACCGCCAACGTGTCCAGCCCCTACGCCGCCGCCCCGTCGGGGCACAAGGGACTGCGGATCGCCGTCGGGCTGCTCGGCGTGGCCGTCGTGGTCGTCGGGATCGTGCTGCTGTTCAACCCGGTCGCCGCGGCCCGCAGCCTGGCGCTGCTGCTCGGCCTGGCCTTCGTGGTCGGCGGGCTGCTGGAGATCGCGGTCGGCTGGGACGCCGAGCGGCACCGCACGGGCTCGCTCGTCCTGGGAGCGGTCCTGGTCATCGGCGGCATCCTCGCCGCGTTCTGGCCCGGCCTCACGCTGTGGACGCTGGTGCTGATCACCGGGCTGTCCCTGATCGTCCACGGCGCCGGCCGGGTCGGCCTCGCCGTCGTCGCGCGGGACGAGATCCCCGGGTGGGGCTGGCTCGTCGCGCTCGGCGCGGTCAACGTCATCGTGGGCGTGCTGGCGATCGTCTGGCCCCAGGCGACCGTGCTGGTGCTCTGCATCGTCTTCGGCCTGCAGGTCGTCTTCCTCGGCCTGGCGCTGGTCGCCGCCGGCTTCTGGCGGCCCGGCACCGAGCGTGCGGTCCCGTCGATGGGCTGAGCTCCACCCCTTCCCAGCCGGCCGCCGGCCGGCACCGATGAGAACCAGAGGAGCCGACATGCCAGGACTGCTGCGCGGGATGGCCCGCACCGCCGTCGTCGCGGGGACGGCGACCGCCGTGTCCAACCGCGTCTCCCGCCGCCAGGCCAACCGGTGGGCCAACCAGCAGGCCTACTACGCGCCGGAGCCGCAGTACGCCGAGCCCGCACCAGCCCCTGCGGCCCCGCCGCGCACCGACACCACCACGAAGCTGGCCCAGCTGCGTGAGCTGGCCCAGCTCCGCGACTCCGGCGTCCTCGACGACGCGGAGTTCGAGCTCCAGAAGAGCCAGATCCTCAACTCCTGACCCCGGACCACCCGGTTCCGGTCGCGCACACACCGAGGAGATGTCCATGGCCACCATGACCGTCTGGAAGTTCCCCACCGCCCACGGTGCGGACCGGGCCGAGGCGACGCTGCGGGACCTGCAGCGCAGAGAGCTGATCCGGATACACGACGCCGCGATCGTCAGCTTCCCGGAGGGGGCCAAGAAGCCGAAGACCCGCCAGCTGACCAACATGGCCGGCGCGGGTGCGCTCGGCGGCGCCTTCTGGGGCCTGCTGTTCGGCCTCATCTTCTTCATCCCGTTCCTCGGGATGGCGATCGGCGCGGGGATGGGGGCGCTCACCGGCAGCATGACCGACGTCGGCATCGACGACAGCTTCATCCGCCGGATGCGCGACGAGATCCAGCCCGGCACCTCGGCGCTGTTCGTCCTCTCCTCGGACGCCGTGATCGACAAGGTGAAGCAGGCGTTCGAGGGTCAGGACATGGTCCTGGTGGAGAGCAACCTCAGCCAGGAGCAGGAGGAGAAGCTGCGTGACGTGTTCGCGGAGGAGCAGGTGACGCCGGCACCGAGGACGCCCGCAGCGACGAGCTGAGCGCGACCCCGGTCAGGGGCCCGGCTGCCGCGGCAGCCGGGCCTTGGGGTGCCCCTGCCCGAGCAGGTAGACGGCCCGGACCGGGCGGCGGGCGGCCGGGCGTCGTTCTCCGCGGGTGAGGCTCCCCGCGGAGCCGTCCTGATCGGTTGACACCACGTGGACCTCGCTGGTCCACGGGGGAGAGAGGTGGCGATGTGCAGGTGGATGGCCTACTCCGGCGACCCGGTGTCGGCCGGGGAACTGTTGTTCCGACCGGCTCACTCGATCATCGACCAGAGCCTGCACGCCCAGCTCGGCGGATTCACGACCAACGGTGACGGCTTCGGCATCGGCTGGTACGGCGACGGGGCGGCGCCCGCTCTCTACAAGAGCACCCAGCCGGCCTGGAGCGACGAGAACCTGCGGGAGCTGGGCGGACAGATCCGCACGCGCCTCCTCTTCGCGCACGTCCGCGCCTCCAGCGGGACCCCGGTGCAGCGCAGCAACTGCCACCCGTTCCGGTACGGCCGCTGGCTGTGGATGCACAACGGGTCACTGGCGCGGTTCGCCGAGGTCAAGCGCGACCTCGTGCTGGCGGTCGATCCCTCGCTGTACCCGGCCATCGAGGGGTCGACCGACACCGAGACGCTGTTCTTCCTGGCCCTCACGTTCGGGCTGGCCGACGACCCTCCCGGAGCGGTGGCCCGCGCGGTGGGGCTGGTGGAGGACGTCGGCCGGCGCCACGGCGTGGAGTACCCCGTCCACATGACGGTGGCCACCAGCGACGGCGAGTCCATCTGGGTGTTCCGCTACTCCTCCGAGAAGAGCACGAGCTCCCTGTACTTCTCCAGCGACGTCGCCCAGGTGCGGCAGCTGTACCCGGACCTGGAGGCGCTCGACAAGCTCGGGCCCGCCACGCGCTTCATCGTCTCCGAGCCGCTGCGTGAGCTCCCGGGAGCGTGGAATGAGGTCCCGGAGGCGTCGTGGGCGCTGGTCCGCGACGGTCGCCAGGAGACGCAGCCGTTCGCCCCGGTCCCCGCCTGATCGCACCTGTCGTCGTCGAAGTACCGGGCGCTCCCGCCCGCAGCGACGGTGCCTGCTCGCGGTCGGTCGGGGCACCCGGCGCACCGGGGAGCTGCGGCGGTCACCGCCCGAGGTGGGCTCAGCCGCGCAGAGAGGGGAGGTCCCCCGGGGTGGGCTCGCCGTCCACCGGCCGGGGGCCGTCCGCGGCCGCCGGGGCGTCGCCCCGCCGTCCCAGGCCGAGCCGGTTGCGCAGGCGCACGGCCCAGCAGTCCGGCGCCCGGTCGAACTCGGCGGCCAGGATCGTCGTCCCGACGAAGATGAAGGCGATGCACAGCAGCCACCCGATGAGCGCCAGCGTCACGCCGAACAACCCGTACCGCAGGCTGTAGGTGGACATCAGCCGGGGCATGTAGACCGTGGTGGCGAGGGCGTAGACCCCCGCGCAGGCGGCGGTGAGTGCCCCGGTCGGCAGCAGCCGGCGCCAGGAGACCCGCCGGTCCAGCAGCAGCCACGGGATGGTCGTCCAGAGCAGCAGGCTCCCCAGGACCGACATCGTCCCGCCCAGCGCCCACCCGGCCGGCAGGGCGCCGACCAGCGTGCGGAGCAGGAGGAGCAGGCTCAGCTCCACCAGCAGAAAGGCCAGGGCGGCGGCGGCGTTGAGCGAGCCCCGGACCCCGCGGCGCGGCGGGAGCTGCCAGGCGTCCTGGTACATCCGTTGCATCCGCCGGGTCAGCGAGACGCCGGAGAACACGAGGAGCACCACGCTGAACACGCCGGTGGAGGCTGCGGAGGGGTGGGCGAAGAGCTCGCGCACCGCGTCGGCGGCCGAGCCCTCCAGGGTGAACTTGCGGATGAGGAGGTCGGCGACCAGGTCGCGGTGGTCGGCCGGTGCCAGCCCGGAGGCGAGCAGGACCAGCGGGATCAGCGCGGTGAAGGCCTGGGCGGCGATGGCGGTCGCCCGGTCGATCCCCTGGAGGGCCATGAAGGAGCCGACAGAGCGGCCCAGCAGTGTCGTCTCCAGCCGGCGCAGGGTGCGGGACGCGGCACCGACCCCGGTGGTGCCCGCCGGGCTGGGGCTCTGCTGAGCCACGACCGCCTCCTCCGCCGCAGCCGACGGTAGGAGCTCACCGGTACCGACCGGCGTCCCCCCGCGGGGATGACCCGACCCGCTGCGGCGGCCCGGCGACTCACCCCGGGCGGAGGAGGCCCCGCCCCTCTGACGGCAGCATCATTCCGACCGGTCCCGACCGCGGCCGAGTGAGAGGACGAGCCAGTGGTCACGACAGTGGATCAGGTATCGACGGGGTCGGCCGACGCCGCCGTGGTCGCGCAGACCCTCCGGATCGGTCACGGCGCGCTGCTGCGGGCGCTGCAGGGCAACACCGTCAACGTGCCCCTCCCCGTTCTCGGCACCGTGCGGCTGCCGCCGCTGGACAGCCTCGTCTGGTTCGGCGGGCTGGCCACGCTGGCCGCGGTCGGGGTCATCGAGTGGCCCGTCGCTGCGGCCATCGGCGTCGGTCACCTGCTGGTACAGCAGGAGCACTTCCGGATCCTGCACGACTTCGGGGAGGGGCTCGTGAAGGCCTGACCGCCGACCGTGGAGACGGCCGTCCTCGTCGTGGCCGCGGCGGTCTTCCTGTGGGGCGTGGTGTCGGCGCGGCTGGAGCGCGCGGACCTGAGCGCTCCGATCGTGTTCGTGCTGCTCGGCGCCCTGCTGGCCGCGGCCGGGCTGGTCGACGCCACCACCGCTCCGGAGACCCTCAAGCCGCTGGTCGAGGTCACCCTCGTCTGGGTGCTCTTCGCCGATGCCGCGCGCGTCCGGGTCCACGACCTGCGTTCCGACGCCGGGCGCTACGTCCGGCTGCTCGCGATCGGCCTGCCGATGACCGTGGTCGCCGGCTGGGGGCTCGCGGCGGGGCTGTTCCCCGATCTCGGACCGTGGCTCGCCCTGCTGGTCGGCGCCGCCCTGGCACCCACCGACGCCGCGCTCGGGACCCCGGTGGTGACCAACCCGGCGGTGCCGTCCCGGGTGCGGCGGCTGATCAACGTGGAGAGCGGGCTCAACGACGGGATAGCCACGCCCGTCGTCGTGTTCGCGGTCGCCGGGGCGGCGTCGGCGGAGGGGCGTGCGGAGGCCCCCGGGCTGGCGCCGGCGCTGCTCGAGCTGGCGGTCGGCGTGTTCGCGGGGGTGGCCGTCGGCGCGGCCGGCGGGGAGCTGCTGCGCCGGGCGCGTGACCGGGGATGGGTCGCGGAGGACTTCGCGGGGCCCGCCGTGCTCGCGCTGGCCCTCACCGCCTACGCGGCGGCGCTGGCCGTGCACGGCAACGGGTTCGTCGCGGCGTTCTGCGGCGGGCTGGCCTTCGCCGCGAGGACCGGCCCGCGCGGCCCCGCCGAGCTGGTCTTCACCGAGCAGACCGGCGCCCTGGTGTCGCTGCTGGTGTGGTCGGCCTTCGGCGCAGTCGCGGTCCCGATCCTGCTCGACCGCGGGACCTGGAGCGTGGCGCTGTACGCGGTGCTCAGCCTGACCGTCGTGCGGATGGTCCCGGTGACCCTGGCGCTGATCGGCTCCGGTCTGGACCGGCCCACCGTCGCGTTCATCGGCTGGTTCGGCCCCCGCGGCCTGGCGTCCCTGGTGTTCGCCCTGCTGGCGCTCGAGGACCTGGGGCCGGCCGCCGACGAGGCCGTGGCGGTCATCGCCGGCACCGTCCTCCTCAGCGTCCTCGCCCACGGGGTCAGCGCCGCGCCGCTGGCCGCGCGCTACGGCCGCAGCGCTGCGGCGCGCTGCCCTGAGCCCGGCGGCCCGGTCCCCGACCTGCCGGTGCGCGGACTGCCACGTCGTCGTCACCCCCATCGCGTGTGAGCGGCCGGCGGGAGCCGCTCAGCCCGGCGGCAGCTGCTGCGCCCGGGAGCGCCACTCGGTGGGGCTGACGCCGGAGCGCGCGCGGAACCACCGGGAGAAGTCGCTGGGCGCGGTGAACCCCAGCAGCTCGGAGACCTCGGTCAGCGAGTACCGCTCGGCCGCGAGGTAGCGCTCGGCCAGCGCCTCCCGCGTCGCGTGCACGATCCCGGAGAACGCCGACGCCGACGCCGACGCCGGTGAGCCCGTGTCGACGGGGGGCCGGGCGCGGCTGCGCACGCTGGTCAGCACGCCGTCGGTGATCTGCGCCTACGTCGGCAGCGGTCTGCAGCTGTTCATCGCCGGGTCGCTGTTCGCCTGGCTGCCCAGCTACCTCAACCGCGCCTACGGTCTGCTGCCGGACCGGGCGGCCGCCGTCGCCGCCGTCGCCATCCTCTCCATGGGCCTCGGCATGATCGTCTGCGGCTGGGTCACCGACCGGCTGAGCCGTCGCGCGGCCATCCGCAAGTGGACGTCGGCGATCGCCTACTCCGTCGTGTCGCTGGTCTGCCTCGGGATCGGGTTCAGCCTGGCGCCCGGTGCGGGGCAGCTCCTGCTCCTGGCGGTCGGCGTCTTATTCGTCGCCGGCACCACCGGCCCGGCCGGCGCCATGGTGTCCAACCTGACCCACGAGTCGATCCGGGCGACCGCGTTCGGCGTGCTCACCCTGGCCAACAGCCTGCTGGGGCTCGCCGCGGGACCGCTGGTCACGGGCATCCTCGCCGACCGGCTGGGCCTGGTCGGTGCGATGCAGCTGGTGCCCCTGGCCGCAGCCGGCGCGCTGGTCGCGCTGGTCCTGGGCTGCCGGGCCTACCCGGCGAGCCTCGCCCGGGTGCACGCCGCGAGCGCCCGGTGAGCGCAGCCGTCGTCCCGGTCCCCGCGCCGCCCGGTGGAGCTGCGGGTCCCGGGGACGGCCCGGCCGCCGGCGAGCAGGCCCGGCCCCGCCGATGGCCGGGGCTGCTCGCCGCCGCAGGGGGCCTGGGCGCGGCGCTGCTGGCCCACCACCTGGTGCCCGCGGTCGGCGTCCTCACCTGGGCCGTGGCGCTCGGGATGGTCGCCGGCAACACCCGGCTGCTGCCCGCGGCGGCGCGGCCGGCACTCAGCCACCTGACCAGGCGGCTGCTGCGGACCGGCATCGTGCTGCTCGGGTTCGGGGTGTCCTTCGGGGCGATCGTGGCGCTGGGGCCCGGCACGATCGCGCTCGTCGCGGGCACCCTCGTCGCCACGCTCGTGGTCACCACGTGGCTGGGCCAGCGGGCGAGGCTGGGCCGGGCGCGCAGCCTGCTGATCGGAACCGGCTTCGCCATCTGCGGCGCCTCGGCCATCGCCGCCATGGAGGAGACCGCGGGCGCCGACGAGGAGGACGTCGCGGTGGGCATCGCGATGGTCACCCTGTTCGGCAGCGTGGCGATGGTGCTGCTGCCCCTGCTGCAGCGACCGCTCGGGCTCAGCGACGTCCAGCTCGGGATCTGGGCCGGCGCGAGCATCCAGGAGGTCGGCCAGGTCGTCGCGGCAGCCGGCGCCGGTGGCGCGGCGGTCGTGGGGGTCGCCGTCGTGGTCAAGCTGACGCGGGTGCTGCTGCTGGCGCCGGTGGTCGCGGCGGTCAGCGTCCGGCGCCGGATGGCCGACCCCGAGCGGCGCCCGGCCGGGAAGCGGCCGCCGCTGGTCCCGCTGTTCGTGCTCGGGTTCCTCGCCTGCGTCGCGCTGCGCAGCACCGGGTGGTCCCCGCGGGGGTGCTGGCGGTCGTCGAGCACGTCCAGGTGGCGACGCTGGGGGCGGCGCTGTTCGGGATGGGCGCCGGCGTCCGGCTCTCGTCACTGTTCCGGGGCAGCGGTCGGGTGCTGCTCGTCGCGGCGGTCTCCACCCTGTTCGTCGCCGGGGTGTCCCTCGCCGGCGTGGTGCTCCTGGGCGGGTGACCCGGTCGGGGCCGGTCAGTGGACCAGCGCCTTCAGCCCGATCAGCCCGGCCCCGATCAGCGCCACGAGCGCGCCCTTGAGCAGCGCGTGGTGGGACGCCGCGCCGGCGAACCGGGCCGCCCAGTAGCCGTAGAAGCCGATCAGGCCCAGGCCGGTCCACTTGGCGATGCGGAATGCGGTGCCGACCTCGAGCAGCCCGAGCGCGGACAGCACGAAGAACACGGCGGGGAAGGCGACGCCGAAGCCGACCGCCGCGGCGTCCTCGGCCATGTGCCCGAACTGCGGCCGGGTGACCGGCCTGCGGGTGCTGGTCTCCGCGCCGACGACCTCGCTGTAGACCTCGGCGAGCCCCACCGCCAGGGCCGTGCCGAGCAGCCAGACGGCCATGACCCACGCCGCCGGCGGGTGCTTCTCGATCGCCACGACCAGGGCCAGCCCGATGATCGAGCCGTAGACCACCTTGCCGACCTGCCGGGACCCCAGGTGCGCTTCCAGACTCGCCCGCATGGCGGCAGGGTCGACCCGTGCCGGTGCGGCGCGCACCGTCCGGACCGGAGGATGTGTCGACCTGCCGGGCCGCGCTCAGCGTCAGCCGACGGCTCCGGGGACGACGGCGAACAGCCGTTCCCGCACGGACTCGCGCAGCATGAGGGTCTCCTCGATCCGGACGAGCTGCTCCTCGTCGGCGGGCAACCCGAACACGCTGCTGAGGAAGCGCGGCAGGTCGGCGCGGTAGTCGTGCTGCGTCGCCGCGAAGGCCCCCGACGAGGTCTGCGCGTTCTTCATGTCCACCAGGCCCTGGAAGAACGAGGTCACCGGCCGCCACCGCATGGCCGGCGGGATGCCGCGGGGGCTCCCGACGGCGACCGGCTCGAGCGGTGGCCGCGCGGGGCCCAGCCAGTCCGGGGGGTACCAGAGCAGGTCCTGGCCGAACTTCGTCACCCCGTCGTTGTCGTGGCTGAGCAGGACGAAGCGCGGCGCGCGGCCCCGCTGCTCGACGAGGGCGGCGTACTGGGCGTGGTCGTTGACCACGGCGACGGCGTCGGCGTCCACGTCGAGGCGGTCGCCGCGGGTGACCTGGCGCATCCACCCGCTCCCGTACGGCGTGCCGATCCACAGCGCGCGGTCGATCCCCATCGCGTCGAGACCGAGCGTCCCCCAGTGCAGGAACACGTCCTGGCTGGTGTGCGCGCCGAGGCTCTCGCCGAACAGCGCGATGCGCGGACGGCGACCCGGGCGCTCGCGTAGTCGCTGCAGGACCCGCAGCCACAGCAGCCGGTTCTGCTCCCGCGCGGTGTGCACCATCCCGAGGGACAGCGGCGACGGTCGGCGCGAGTACTGCAGGGTCACCGTGGCGACGTCGCCGAGCGCGAGGTACTGCAGCGCGGCCACCGCGACGTAGTTGACGTAGCCGGTGCCGGTCGGGGAGACCAGGACCAGCAGCGACCGGTCGAACGCGCCGGTCCGTTCCAGTTCGGCCATCGCGAGGTCCACCCGGGCCCGCGGGGTGGGCGCGTTGTCCAGCCCGACGTACACCTGGACGGGGGCGGCGCGTGCCGGCGTGCCCATGACGGTCTCGATCGACAGGTCCGGCACGCCGTCCGGGAGGCCCTCGAGCGGCTGCGGGCGGACCGAGGCCAGCGCGTGCAGCCGGCCGTCGCGCCCCATGCCCTCCCAGGCGACCAGGCTGCCGGGGCCGCCGCTGACCGTCGGCGGCACCCACCGGTCGCCCTCGCCCGGCTCGAGCACCGGGACGTCGACCGACGTCCGCGCCTCGATCCGCCGCATCGCCCGGTGCCACACCGTGGAGACGCCGAGCCCCAGGCCGGCGAGGGAGCCCGCGTGGCCGGCCAGTCGCCAGACCTCGGGCGGACCGGGCAGGACGGCGGCCAACCGGCGGGCGGCGAGGTCGGTGAGGGCGTGCTCGCCGTAGGCGACGCCGCCGAGGGACCCGACGATCCCCGACGCGACGGCCAGCGAGGTCAACGGCGAGGGGGCCGGGGGACCGTCGGTGCTCTCCGTGTGCCCGCGCGCCCGCAGCCGGTCCAGCGCGAACGCGACGCCGAGGCCGACGGGGACCGCCAGGGGGACGGCGGCCAGGCGTCCGCCGAGCCGGAGGCGATCGTCGAGCGCACGCGTGCCGAGCTGGGCGCCGCCGAGCAGCGCGCCGCCGAGGCCGGCGGCACCGAACCGCCAGGCGGCCTGGCGCACGGCTCCCCGCAGCGTGTCGTCGGCCCGCGGCGGCAGGGCCCGGAGCACGGCGAGCCCGGCGGGCACGGCCGCGCAGTCGAGCGCCATCGTGGCGGCGCGCTGCGCGGCCGGGGACCGTCTCCCGGCGAGGACACGGGCGGTGGCCACCAGCACGTCCTGCGCCCCGACCGACAGCAGGTAGTGCACCCCGGTGGCCAGCCCGGTCACCAGGCCCTGGTCGAGCGCGGTGCGCGGCGAGAGCGACGGGGTGAACGTGCCGGGAGCCGTCGCCGCGGCCACCACCAGCCCGACGTCCGGCGGGGAGCCCGGCGCCGGCCACCGCACCGGGATCCGTCGTCGCGTGCGCGCTGCTGCTCGTCCCATGGCCGGATGGTGGCCGCGGGCCGGCGTCCGCGGCTCATCCTCCTGGTAGGAGTTGCGCCCGCCGCGGTCTCCGTAGCGTCGTCCCTCCTCCGAGGGGAGCGGGCGATGACGACCGAACCGGTGACCAGGCCCCCCGACGACCGCACCGACGTCGTGTCCACGCCGCCGGCGCCGCCGGCCGACCCGCAGCGACGTGCCCGGCGGTGGACGCGGTGGCTCCCGCGGTACACGTGGAGCGGGACGGTGGGCGCGGTCCTGCTCGGCTGCGCCTCGCTCACCCCGTCGCTGCTGCCCCGGGGCTGGCTGCTGCAGGGCCTCATCGCCGGGATCACCGCGGCCATCGGCTACGGCGGAGGGGTGGCGGTCGCCTGGTTCGTCGCCGAGGTCACCGAACGCCGGCTCTCCGCCGGGACCCGGCGCCTCACCTGGCGGGCGCTGGCCGTCGCCGGGCCGGCGCTGGTCCTGGTCGCACTGGGCTTCGGCGCGTACTGGCAGCGGCAGATCCACCTGATCATGGGCCTGGACCCGCCGGAGGGGTTCTCCTCGCTCGGCATCGTCGTCGTGGCGGTGCTGGTGTTCGCCGGACTGGTCGCGATCGCCCGCATCGTCCGGCGCGCGGCCCGCTGGCTGGTCCGGGTCCTGGGGCGGGCGCTGCCGGGGCGGGTCGCCCGCCCGCTCGGGGTCGTCGCCGTCGTCGTCCTGCTGGTCTTCCTGCTCAACGGCGTCCTCTTCCAGGGGCTGGTCGAGGCCATGAACTCCACGTTCAGCGTCAAGGACGACGGCACGGAGGAGGGCGCCGTCCGCCCCACGATCCCCGAGCGGTCGGGCAGCCCCGGGTCGCTCGTGCCCTGGGACCAGTTGGGTCTGCAGGGGCGCAACTTCGTCGGCACCGGGCCGACGCCGGAGGAGCTCACCGCCTTCTCCGGCCGCCCGGCGCGCCAGCCGGTCCGCGCCTACGCCGGCCTGGCGGCCGCCGAGGACGTGGGCGACCGCGCGGCCCTGGCCGTCCGCGACCTCGAGCGAGCGGGTGGCTTCGACCGGGAGGTCCTCGTCGTGGTCACCACCACCGGCACCGGCTGGGTCGACCCGGCGGCCGGCGGCGCGCTGGAGTACGCGCTCAACGGCGACAGCGCGATGGTGGCGATGCAGTACTCGTACCTGCCCAGCTGGCTGTCCTTCCTCGTCGACCAGGCCAAGGCCCGGGACGCCGGGCGGGCGCTGTTCGACGCCGTGTACGGGACCTGGGCGCAGCTGCCGCCGGACGACCGGCCGGAGCTGTACGTCTTCGGGGAGAGCCTCGGGACCTTCGGCGGCGAGGCCGCGTTCAGCGGCCTGGCCGACATCCAGAACCGCACCGCCGGGGTGGTGTGGGCCGGGCCGCCGAACTTCAACGAGCTGTGGCGCGGCCTGGTGGCCGACCGGGACGCCGGCTCGCCGGAGTGGCTGCCGGTGTACGACGAGGGCCGGACCGCGCGGTTCGCCGACGAGGCGCCCGACCTCGCCGCACCGCCGGCCCCGTGGGAGACGCCCCGGGTGGTCTACCTGCAGAACGCCTCCGACCCGATCGTGTGGTGGTCCCCGCGGCTGCTGCTGAGCCGACCCGACTGGCTCGAGGGCGCACGCGGGCCGGACGTGTCGCCGGACATGGCCTGGCTGCCGTTCGTCACCTTCTGGCAGGTCACGGCCGACCTGGTGTTCTCGACCGGGGTGCCCGACGGGCACGGCCACAAGTACGAGGCCGACTACGCGGACGCGTGGGCGGAGGTGGTCCAGCCGCCCGGCTGGACCGACGCCGACACCGACCGGCTGCGGCAGCTGGTCGGCGGCGGCTGACGTGCCCAGGCCGCGGGAGTGACGACGTCGGCCGCCCGCCGCCGGCGGTACCGCCTGTTCTCCGGCGCCGTCGTCGTCGCGATCGCCGCGGTCGACGTCGTCGACCACCTGCTGCACCCGCCCTGGTGGGTGCGCGGGCTGCAGGGCGCCGCGCTGCTGGCCTGGGCGCGGTTGGACGGACTGACCTGGGCCCAGCTCGGTCTGGGCCGGGACCGGCTGCGGTCGGGCTGCCGCTGGGCGCTCGGGGCGGTCGCCGTCGTCGCCGGCGTCTACGTGGTCGGCGTGCTGCTCCCGCTGACCCGGCCGGCGTTCCAGGACGAGCGCTACGACCTCCCGCTGCCCGACGCGCTGCGCACCGCACTGGTGGTCATCCCGCTGGGCACGGTGCTGCTCGAGGAGCTGGCCTTCCGCTCGGTGCTGTGGGGGGCCCTGTCCCGCCACTGCCGCCCGTGGCAGGTGCTGGTCACCACCGCGGTGCTCTTCGGGTTGTGGCACGTCTTCCCGGCGCTGGGCATCGGCAGCACCAACCGCGGCGTCTCCGGCGCGGTCGGGGACGCGGGCAGCGGCGTCGTCGTGCTCGCCACCGTCGCCTTCACCACGGTCGGCGGCCTGGTCTTCGGGGAGCTGCGCCGGCGCAGCGGCAGCGTCGTCGCGAGCGCGGGAGCGCACTGGGCCACCAACTCCCTGGGCGTCCTGTTCGGCCTCCTCGCCCGGCAACTGGACGCGACGGCACGCTGACCTGCGGCGTCCGGGGGCGCGGTCACCCTCCGCGGGTGATGCCGGCCGGCCCGGCCGCCGCCACGGTGACACCGGTCCGCCGCCGGAGCCGTCGGGGACCAGGAGGTGCGCCGGTGACCGCGCTCGTGACGGGGGTCGTCCCCGAGGACGACGACCCGCTTCCTCTCGGGGTGTCGTTCGTCGACCTCCTGGTGGCCCGGGTCGCCGCCGAGTACGGCGCGGACCCCGCGGAGGTGCGCGACCGGGCCGTGGCGGCGCTGGCCGCGTTCGCCGGCGCCCGGGTGCAGGCGTTCGTCCCGATCCTGGTGGAGAAGAGGGTGCGGGAGACCTACCGCGGCGGCCGGTGAGGGGGCGGCCATGACCCCCGTGCCGCCCGGTCTCCGTGCGCTGACCGGCTACCGCCGGCAGTGGCTGGTCAAGGACGTCGTCGCGGGGGTCGTGCTCACCACGCTCCTGGTGCCGCAGGGGATGGCCTACGCCCAGCTCGCCGGGCTGCCGTCGATCACCGGCCTGTACACGACGATCACCTGCCTGCTCGCCTACGCGCTGTTCGGCCCGTCGCGCATCCTCGTGCTCGGCCCCGACTCCTCGCTGGGGCCGATGATCGCGGCGACCGTGCTGCCGCTGGTGGCCGCGGGCGGGGACCCCGAGCGGGCGGTCGCGCTGGCCTCGATGCTGGCGATCATGACCGCGGCGGTGATGATCGCGGCGGGCTGGGCCGGGCTGGGCTTCGTCGCCGACCTGCTCTCCAAGCCGACCATGATCGGCTACATGAACGGGCTGGCGCTGACCATCCTGGTCGGCCAGCTGCCCAAGCTGCTCGGGTTCTCGGTGGACGCCGACGGGCTGCTGGTGGAGGTGGTGGCCTTCGCCCGGGGGGTCGCGGCGGGGGAGACGGTGCCGGCCGCCGCGGCGGTCGGGATCGGCGGCATCGCGGTGGTCCTCGCGCTGCGCCGGTGGGCGCCCCGGGTGCCGGGCGTGCTGGTCATGGTCGTCCTGGCCCTCGCCGTGAGCAGCGCCTTCGACCTGGGGCAGCGGGGCGTGAGCCTGGTCGGGGTGCTGCCGGAGGGCTTCCCGCCGCTGACCGTCCCCGCGATCGCCTGGTCCGACGTCGCACCGCTGCTCGCCGGGGCGCTGGCGATCGCGCTGGTCTCCCTGGCCGACACCATCTCCACCGCCTCGTCGTTCGCCGAGCGCACCGGCCAGGAGGTGCGCGGCAACCAGGAGATGATCGGCATCGGCGCGGCCAACCTCGCCGCCGGCCTGTTCCAGGGCTTCCCGGTCAGCACCAGCGCCTCGCGCACCGCGGTGGCCGAGCGCGCCGGGATGCGCTCGCAGCTGACCGGGGTCACCGGCGCGGCGCTGATCGTCGTGATGATCGTGTTCCTGCCGGGCCTGTTCCGGGACCTGCCGCAGGCGGCACTGGCGGCGGTGGTGATCACCGCGTCCCTCTCCCTGGCCGACGTGCCCGGCACCGCGCGCCTGTGGCGCCAGCGGCGCGTCGAGTTCAGCCTGTCGCTCGTCGCGTTCGCCGGGGTGGCGCTGCTCGGCGTCCTGCCCGGCATCGCAGTCGCCGTCGGCCTGTCGATCCTCAACGTCTTCCGCCGGGCGTGGCGCCCGTACCAGACCGTCCTCGGCCTGGCCGACGGCGTGGCCGGGTACCACGACGTCCGCTCGTACCCGGACGCGCGGCAGCTCCCGGGGCTGGTGATCTACCGGTTCGACGCGCCGCTGTTCTTCGCCAACGCCAAGACCTTCCGCGACGAGGTCAGGGCCATCGCCCGCGCCGAGCCCGCGCCCCGGTGGATCCTGGTCGCCGCCGAGCCGATCACCGACGTCGACACCACGGCCGCCGACGTCCTGTTCGACCTCGACCGGATGCTGGACGAGCACGGTCAGACCCTGGTGTTCGCCGAACTCAAGGACCCGGTCCGGCGCAAGGTCGAGCGCTACGGGCTGACCCGCGAGATCGAGCCGCACCACTTCTTCCCGACGGTCGAGGCCGCCGTCGACGCCTTCCAGCAGCAGACCGGCGCCACGTGGCCGGCACCCCGCCCGGCGCCGGACGTGGAGAGCGGGGTCCTCCAGCGACCGGACCCGCCACCCCACGTGCAGGCGTGAGGCCGGGCGCGCGGCGCGGTCAGCCGTCCCGCCGGGCCGGGGGAGGGGTGGGGTCCGCGCCCACCGGCGCGGTCCGTGGCCTGGGCAGCGGGGCCGCGGCGCTGCGGCCGAGGGCCAGGTGCCAGAGCGCCGCCCAGTGCAGGCGCCCGCGCGGCGGCCGGATGCCCGGCCGCTCCCGCGGGAGCCGCACCCGCAGCGCGCCCGGCCGGACCGCACACCGGACCGGTGTGGACAGCTGCACGGTCTCGCCGTCGATCCCCACCGGGACCTCGGGGACGTCGGCGGTCACCAGCACCTCCCGCGCCTCCACTCGCCGCACCCCCCGCCGGTGGGCTCCCTGCAGCAGCCCGACGGCCTGCCGGGCGGTGTCCACCCGCACCGCGATCACGCCGAGCACGCCGCGGTCGAGCCGCGAGCGCCGGCCCATCCCGGCGAGGTCGGAGTCCTCGTAGGGGTTGTTGCTCACCAGCAGCGCGTGCGGTGCGTCGACGACCACGTCGCCGGCCTCGGCCACCAGGTGGGCGCCGCGCCGGCGGCTGAGCAGGTCCGGCAGCGCCGCCAGGGTGGTGCCGCGCTTGTCGTCGCGGTAGGCGGGGTCCTCCACGATCTCGGCGTACGCCCCGAACGAGGCGTTGTTGACGAACGGCCGCCCGTTGACCTCGCCCAGGTCGATCCGGGCCTCCACCCCGTCGCGCAGCGCCTCGAGGCAGCGAGCGGGGTCCTGGCGGTCCAGCCCGAGGTCGAGGGCGAAGTGGTTGCGGGTGCCGGCACTGACCACCAGGAACGGCACCCCGTGCTCGGCGGCGACCTGAGCCACCAGCGCCTGCGTGCCGTCCCCGCCGGCCACGCCGAGCAGGTCCGCGCCGCGGGCGAGCGCGTCCCGCGCCAGCTGCTGGACGTCGGTGCCGGGCCGGTCGAGCAGCGCCACCTCCGCGCCGAGCTCCTCGGCCCGCTCCCGCAGCCGGAACCGGCCGACCTTGCCCCCGCCCGAGCGCGGGTTCATGACCACGAACGGGCGCCGGGGCGGGGGGACCTCGGTCACCGGCAGCACCCACTCCGACCGGTCCGGGGCCAGCGCGGTGTGCGCCGCGGCCACCCCCGCGGCCAGCAGCACCGCGGCCACGACCGCCACCCACAGCAGGCCGGCGACCGCGAAGACCACGACCAGCGCCACCGGCGCGCCCAGGGCCAGGGCGAGCGCGAGCCAGCGCACCGGCCCGCGGTGCAGCAGGACCCAGAAGCCCGCGGCCACGACGACGACGACGGCCGCGACGGTCAGCAGCACCAGCCACAGGCCGCCGTCCCCGGCGAAGGACAGGAGGAGCAGGAAGGCGGCGGCGACCAGGACCAGGGCGCCCCGCGCCCACCACCGCCGGGCACGCACCGAACCCACCGCACACCTCCCTGGGCCGTCGTGCCGCGATGCTCCCGGGCCGGGGCCGCCGGGTGCTCACCCTCCCCGGACGGTTCTGCGCGGCGCGGTGCGGGGTGCCGGGAGCGGGGTGGGGACCGGTCGCGCCGTCCCCGGCGGGGGAGCGGTGCCGGCCGCGGTCCGGGCGGCCCGCCGCCAGTCGCTCGGGCTGGTGCCGAACCGCCCGCGGAACCAGCGGGTGAAGGCGCTGGGCGCCCGGAAGCCGAGCAAGCCGGACACCTCGGTGAGCGAGTACCGGTCGGAGGACAGGTAGCGCTCGACGAGTCCGGCCCGGGTGGCGTGCACGACCGACGAGTAGCTCTCGCCCTCCTCGGCCAGGCGCTGCTGGAGCACCCGCGGGCGCAGCCCCAGGTGCCGGCTCACCTGCTGCACCGAGCAGCGGCCCAGCGGCAGCAGCATCTCCACGGTCTCCGCCACCTGGTCGACTGCCGTCCGCGCCCCGGGCGCCACGACCGTGTGCAGGAACCGCTGGCTGTAGGGACGCAGGGACGGGTCGGAGATGACGACGGGAGCGGCCAGGTCCTGCGAGCGGAACACCAGGCAGGTGGCGTCCTGCCCGAACCGGACCCCCGGGCCGAACACCCGGTGGTAGGCGCCCGGGTCGGCCGGCTGCGGTCGGGCGAAGGACGCCGACAGCGGCGTCCAGCCGCCGCCCACCAGCGCCCGGATCACCCCCAGGACCGCCGCCATGGTCAGGTCGAGCGCCTGGTCGGTCGGCGCGGGCTCCCCGAACTCCAGCCACAGCGTGAGCGTGGCCAGGCCGTCGAGGCTGGCCAGGCGCACGTGCAGGGCCTCGTTGTACACGCGCTCGTACCGGATCAGCAGGTCCAGGGCACTGCCGAGGTCCGGCTCGTCGCGGAGCACGACGCTGATCGGCCCAAGGGCGCCGAGCCGCCGCAGCTCGGCCAGGCGCAGTCCGAGGTCCGGGCAGTCGGCGTCCCGGGCGGAACGCTCGAGCACGCGGGCGACGGCGGCACCGGGGAGCCACCGGTCCGGGACGTCGAGATCGGAGACGTCCAGGCCCTCGGAGACCAACGCGGCGGCCGGGTCCAGGCCGAGCGACCGCGCCAGGTCGGCGTACCCGGTGAGCGCCGCACTCCGCACGCGAGGCCGCATCGGCGTCCCCTCCTCGGCGATGCGCGAAAAGGTAAGAGGCGGAACCCGATGCGTAAAGCGCCCTCCGGCCCTCCTCCCTACCGTGGCACCACCGGATGGTGGACGACCGGTCGTGCTGTGGTCCCCCTCCGCCCGTTCCCCTCGGAGGACGCCGTGCCGTGTCCGTCCCGCACCGTCGCTCCACCGGGGTGGTGCGTCCCCGCGCCGCGCCGGCCCGTCCAGGAGGGCGCCATGCCGTCACTGATCCCGCGCCCCGGAGGAGCCCGTCCCGCCGACGGGGTCGCCGTCCTCACCGACCGCGACGTGGAGCTGTTGCGCCACCTGGCGGAGGGCCGGTCGACGGCCCAGATCGCGGCGGCCATGGCGGTCACGAGCAACACCGCCCGCACCCGCATCCGCCGGGTCCGGGGCAAGCTGGCGGCCGCCGGGCGCCCGCAGGTCGTGGCGGCCGCGCGGGGGCGCGGGGTCATCTGACGCCGCCGGACATCCGCGTCTCCCGTGGCCGAGTCGCGGATGTCCGGCGGTGGGTCACACTGGGGGCACCTCGCCAGGCGGGCGACAGAGGGCCCGCGGGTCCGTGGTGCGCGCGCCTGGCGAGGCCCGGCACACGCCCGGCCCGGTCGTCTCTCCGGCGGGACCTGCCGGCCGCGGCCGGACCGCCCGCCGGCGTCCTGCGGGCCTGACCGGCGCCGGGGCAGGATCGGGCGCATGGACTGCCGCGCCCGGGACCTCGGCCGGTGAGCGGGCCGCGGACGCGCGGCCGGTTCCCGCGGGCGGTCTACGGCCGGGGCGACGAGCCCGACCCCCGGTTCAGCCTGGCCAACGAGCGCACCTTCCTCGCCTGGATCCGCACCTCGCTGGCCCTGGCCGCCGCCGGCGTGGCCCTGGAGGCGCTGGAGTTCCCGCCGTCGCCGGGCCTGCGCCTGGCCTGCGTCCTGCTGCTGGTCGGGCTGGGCATCCTGGCGCCGCTGCAGGCCTGGTGGGGGTGGGTGGCCACGGAGCGGGCGATGCGCCTCGGGCGGCCGCTGCCGGCGCCCCGGCTCTCGCCGGTCATCGCCGCGGGCACGCTGGCCGCCGGCGTCCTCCTGCTGCTGGGCGTGCTGCTGCGGTGAGCGGGGCGCCGGACCGGGTCTTCGACGCCGGCCTGCAGGCCGAGCGGACCGCGCTGGCCTGGCGGCGCACCGCCCTGGCCCTCGGCGTGGGCGCGGTGGGCGCCGGCCGGTTGGCCGCGCCGGTGGTCGGCGCGCTCGCCGTCGCCCTGGCCGCGCTGGGGCTGGTCCAGGCCGTCGCCGTGGCCGTCGCCGCCCAGCGCAGGTACCGGCTGGCCTCCCGGTCCCTGACCGCGCGCGGCGACCTCTCGGCGGTCTCCTCCGGGCTGCCGATCGCGGCGCTGGCCCTGACCGGGGTCACCGTCGGGCTGCTCGCGCTGGCCTTCGTCCTCGACCCCCGTAGCTGAGCCGGCCGCTCAGGCGGGCGCCAGCCGGCGGCACTCCGGGCACGGGTCGGCCGAGCCCAACCCGCGCCGTCCGCTCCAGCTGCCCTGCACGACGGCGACCGGGGTGCCGCAGACGGCGACCCACGGCGGCGGTCCGTCGGCGGCGTCCCGGGGGACCGCGTGGGCCCGGCCGGACTCCTGCTCCCGGCCGGCCGCGTGCGCGCTGCTCGTCATGGGCTCCAGCATGGGCGGCCCGGGAAACCGGTCGACGGGCCGGTCCCGCGGCGGCCAGGGTGTCGGTCGTGGAGCACCGGATCCCCGTGGCGCCGGACGTCGAGCTGTGGGCCGAGGAGCGCGGCGACCCCGCCTCCCCGGCGCTGCTGCTGGTCATGGGCGCCAACGCCAGCGGGGTGGTCTGGCCCGACGCGCTCGTCGACCGGCTCGCCCGGCAGCACCGGGTGATCCGTTACGACCACCGCGACACCGGCCGCTCCACGCGCGCGTTCGAGCGGCGGCCCTACGCCGTCCGGGACCTCGCCACCGACGCCGTCCGCCTGCTCGACGCGCTCGGCATCGACCGGGCGCACGTGGTCGGCATGTCCATGGGCGGCACGCTGGTCCAGCTGCTCCTCCTGGACGCGCCCGACCGGCTGCGCAGCGCCACGGTCCTGTGCACCTCCGCGCTGGGCACCGGCCTCGCCGACGTCACCGGGGAGGGCGCGCTGCCCGGGCCCGACCCCCGGCTGCTCGCCCACTGGGAGTCGATGGGGGAGGAGCGGGACGCCGACGCCGAGCTGGCCTGGCGGGTCGAGCACTGGCGGCTGCTCTCGGGAGGAGGGCTGCCGTTCGACCCGGCGGAGTTCCGCGCGCTGGAGGAGCGGGTGGTCGCCCACAGCGGCACCTCCCGCAGCCCGGTCGCCCACGCGCTGGCCGACCGGTCCGGACTCGACCGCGGCGCCGAGCTGGCCGCCGTCCGGGTGCCGACGCTGGTGGTCGAGGCGCCGGCGGACCCGATCAACCCACCGCCGCACGCGGCGCACCTCGCGGGGCTGATCGGGTCCGCCCGGCTGGTGACCCTGCCCGGCACGGGCCACGCCCTGCCGGCCGCCGTCGTGGCCCCGCTGGCCGAGGCGATCACCCGGCACACCGCCGCGGCCGACGCCCGGGATCAGCCTGCGGCCCCTTGATCGGCTCCCGGCCCGCGGGCAGGCTGTGACCCACAACACAGACCGGGTCAGCCGCCGGGAGGCCGTCGTGGAAGCACGAGTCGGGGACAGGATCGTCGTCCACTCCACCCACCAGGGAGAGCCGGAGCGCCACGGCAGGGTGCTCGAGGTACGCGGCCAGGGCGGTGGACCGCCCTACGTCGTCCAGTGGGACCCCGACGGGCACACCGGGGTCTTCCACCCGGCCGCGGGCTCGTGCGCCGTCGTCCCCGAGCCGGCGAACGGCTGAGCCCGTGGCCAAGGACACCGGGCCCGCCCCGGCCCCGCGCCCCGCCGAGAGGGTCCGCAACGTGGCCCTCGTGGGCCACGCGGGCGCGGGCAAGACCACCCTCGCCGAGGCCCTGCTGGTCGCCACCGGGGCGATACCGCGGGCCGGCCGGGTGGAGGAGGGCACCACCTGCCTGGACAACGAGGAGGTGGAGGTCCGGCAACAGCGGTCGGTGTCGCTCGGCGTGGCCACCGTCGAGCACGCCGACCACCGCATCACCCTGCTCGACACCCCCGGCTCGCCGGACTTCGTCGGCGAGCTGCGGGCCGGGCTGCGGGCCGCCGACGCCGCCCTGTTCGTCGTCTCCGCGGTCAACGGGGTCGACGCGGGCACCGTGCAGCTGTGGGAGGAGTGCGCGGCGGTCGGCATGCCGCGCGCGGTGGTCGTCACCCAGCTCGACCGCGCGCGGGCCGACGTCGAGGAGACCGTCCGGCTGTGCCAGACGATGCTCGGCGCGGGTGTCTACCCCGTCCACCTCGTCGAGCGGGGATCGGACGGGTCCGTCACGGGGGTGACCTCGCTGCTCGACCCGGGCGCGGACGCCCCGGACGCCGACCGGCTCCGCAGCGAGCTCATCGAGGGCATCATCGGCGAGAGCGAGGACGAGGCGCTGATGGAGCGCTACCTCGCCGGTGACGAACTGGTCCAGAACGACCTCATCAGCGACCTGGAGACCGCCGTCGCCCGCGGCCACTTCCACCCCGTGCTCTGCGCCGCGCCGCTGCAGGGCATCGGCATCGACCCGCTGCTCTACCTGCTGGTCAACGGCTTCCCGTGCCCGATGGAGCACGGCTGCCCGCCGGTCACCCGCCTGGACGGCTCGCCGGCGCCCGCGCTGTCCTGCGACCCGGACGGGCCGCTGGTCGCCGAGGTGGTCAAGACCACGACCGACCCCTACCTCGGCCGGGTCTCGCTGGTGCGGGTGTTCTCCGGCACGCTGCGGCCCGACACCCCGATCCACGTCTCCGGGCACGGCATGGCCGAGCGCGGCCACCCCGACCACGACGTCGACGAGCGCATCGGCGCGGTCTCCTCGCCGCTCGGGTCGAGCCTGCGCCCGGTCGCGGCCTGCCCCGCCGGGGACGTCTGCGCCGTCGCCCGCCTGACCTCGGCCGAGACCGGCGACACGCTGTCCTCACCGGAGGACCCGCGGCTGGTCCCGCCGTGGGACCTGCCCACCCCGCAGCTGCCGGTCGCCCTGGAGGCGGCGTCCCGGGCCGACGAGGACCGGCTGGCCACCGCGCTCACCCGCCTCGTCGCCGAGGACCCGACGGTGCGCCTGGAGCGCCGCCCCGACACCGGACAGCTGTTGCTGTGGTGCGTCGGCGAGGCGCACGCCGAGGTGCTGCTGGAGCGGCTGCGCACCCGGCACGGCGTCACCGTGCAGACCGTGCCCGTGCGCGTGCCCATGGTGGAGACCCTCGCCGGGCCGGCGAAGGTCACCGGCCGGCACGTCAAGCAGTCCGGCGGGCACGGGCAGTACGCGATCGTCATCGTGGAGGCCGAGCCCGGGGCGCCGGGGTCGGGCGTGGTGTTCGAGCAGCGGATCGTCGGCGGGACGGTGCCCAGCCAGTTCCACGGCAGCGTGGAGAAGGGCATCCGGTCCCAGGCCGAGCGCGGCGTCTCCGGCGACCGCCCGATCGTCGACGTCCACCTCGTCCTCGTCGATGGCAAGGCCCACTCGGTGGACTCCTCCGACGCGGCCTTCCAGGCCGCCGGCGCGCTGGCCCTGCGGGAGGCGGTCGCCGCCGCCGGCACCCGGGTGCTCGAGCCGTGGTGCGAGGTGCAGGTGGTCGTCCCGGGCGAGTACGTGGGCGCGGTGATGAGCGACCTGTCCTCCCGGCGGGCGCGGGTCACCGGCAGCGACGCCGATCCCGACCGCGACCGGACGACGGTCCGCGCCGAGGTGCCCGAGGTCGAGCTGCTCACCTACGCCGGCGCGCTGCGCTCGGTCTCCCACGGCACCGGCAGCTTCACCCGCCGGCCGATGGGGTACGAGCCGGCGCCGCCGTCGCTGACCGCCGTGCCCGCCTGAAGAAGGGACCCCCTGCAGAGGCGCCGCCCGCCCCGGTGCGGGCCGGGGCGGGGTCGCCCTGCCCGGTGGGGCCCGGGGGTGACGCGCGTCCCGGTGCGCCGCCGGTGGGGCCGTCGGCGGAACGCACTAGCCTCGCAGGCGGTGTTCAGCGGGGTGGAGGTCACGTGACGTCGTCCAACGGTCCCTCGGCGGCTGCCCCGGCTCCGGCGCCGGGTGCGGCGCTGCCCGACCGGCCGGTCGTCACCGACCGCAACGAGCTGCCCGACCGTGTGTGGACGGTCCCCAACGCGCTGTCGGTGCTGCGCCTGCTCGGCGTGCCGCTGTTCCTCTGGCTGCTGCTCGGGCCGCACGCCGACGGCTGGGCGGTGCTCGTGCTGGCCCTCGCCGGCGTCAGCGACTGGGCCGACGGGAAGATCGCCCGCGCGCTGGGCCAGTCCAGCCGGCTGGGCGCGCTGCTCGACCCGGCCGCCGACCGGCTCTACATCGTGGCCACGCTCATCGCGTTCGTGCTGCGCGACGTCGTCCCGTTCTGGGTGGTCGCCGTCCTCGTGGGCCGCGAGGTGGTGCTGGGCCTGATGCTGCTGGTCCTGCGGTGGTACGGCTACCCGCCGCTGCAGGTGCACTACCTGGGCAAGGCGGCGACGTTCAACCTGCTCTACGCCTTCCCCCTGCTGCTGCTGGCCGACGGGGACGGGCCGGTGGTCGCCGTCGCCCAGCCGATCGCCTACGCCTTCACCATCTGGGGCGGCGCGCTGTACGTGCTGGCCGGCGTCCTCTACGTCGTGCAGGTGCTCGGCATCGTGCGCGCCGAACGCGCCGCCGCGGGAGCCGCGCCGTGACGTCCACCCTGCAGCGCGGCGGCGGGCCGCGCTCACTGGGCGCCTCCCTCCTCGACCAGGTGCTGGCCGAGACCCTCGACCCCGCGTACCGCCAGGCCGCCGAGGCCCGGGCGGCCCGCGCGGCCGAGGGCGCCCCGCCGCGGCCCCGCCGGTGGGGCCAGGTGGCGGTGGCGGTCGTGCTCGCCGTCGCCGGCGTGCTGGCCGCGGTCACCTACGACCAGGCGGCGGCCGGCGCGCAGGGCCGCGAGGGGGTGCGCGCGGCGCTGGTGGCCGACATCGCCCAGGAGTCCGACACCAACGACGAGCTCACCGCGGAGCTCGAGCAGCTGCGCGCGGACGTCAACGCCGCCCGCGACGACGTGCTGGCGGCGACCGGCGAGGGCCAGCGGGCGCTCGAGGACGTGGAGGACGCCGAGATGGCCGCCGCGCTCCAGCCGGTCACCGGCCCGGGCCTGCTGGTCACGCTCGCCGACGCCGAGCCCGACGCCGACGCCGACCCGGTGGGCGGAGCGGGGGAGGAGGACCCCCGCGGGCAGGTCCTCGACGGCGACCTGCAGGTGGTGGTCAACGCCCTCTGGGCGGCCGGCGCCGAGGCCGTCAGCATCAACGGCCGGCGGCTCGGGCCGACCACCGCGATCCGGTTCGCCGGCGAGGCCGTGCTGGTCGACTTCCGGCCGGTCACCAACCCCTACCTGGTCAGCGCCATCGGCGACCCGGAGACCCTGCGGTCCCGGTTCCTGGCCAGCCCGGAGGTCATCGCCCTGGCCGGCTACTCCGAGTCCTTCGGCCTGCGTTTCGACTTCGCCCAGGAGGACGAGCTGTCCCTGCCCACCGGGAGCTCACCCGAGCTCCGCTCCGCCACCCCGGTGACCGAGGAGCCCGACGCGCCGGCTCCCGACCCCACCCCGGGAGGCTGACCGTGATCCCCGTCATCGGCCTCGCGCTCGGCGTGGTCCTCGGCCTCTTCTTCGACCCGACCGTCCCGCTGTGGCTGCAGCCCTACCTGCCGATCGCCGTGGTCGCCGCCCTCGACGCCGTGTTCGGCGGCGTCCGGGCCCGCTTCGACGGCATCTTCGACGCGAAGGTGTTCGTCATCTCCTTCGTCTCCAACGTGGTCGTCGCCGCGCTGATCGTGTTCCTCGGCGACCAGCTGGGGGTGGGCGCGCAGCTGTCGACCGCGGTGGTCGTCGTGCTCGGCATCCGCATCTTCGGCAACGCCGCGGCCATCCGACGGCACGTGTTCCGGGCATGAGCGGCGACGACCGGCCCGCCTCCGGGCCCGACGCACCGGTCCCGGACGACGCCCCGCGGCCCGCTCCGGAGGCGGGCGCGCCGGACGGCGCCCCCGCCGGGCCCTCCGCCGAGGCGGCCGCGGATCCGCCGCTGGGGGAGCGCGAGCCCCCGGCGGCCGAGGAGGAGCGACCAGCCGCCGAGGGGGAGCGGCCGGCCGCCGAGGAGCCCGAGCCGCCGGCGGCGGAGGGGGAGCAGTCGGCCGCCGAGGCGGGGTCACCGGCCGCCGAGGCGGGGTCATCGGCCGCCGAGGCCGAGCCGCCGGCTCCGCCCGCCACCGCAGCCCGCCGGCGCCGGCGGGACCCGCTGGCGGCACTGCTCATCGGCGTCCTCACCCTGTTGCTGGGGTTCGCCTTCGCCGTCCAGGTGCGCAACTCCGGCACCGACGAGGACCTCGCCGGGGCGCGCGAGGAGGACCTGGTGCGCATCCTCGACGAGCTCAACGCCAGCGAGGACCGGCTGCGCGCCCAGATCGCCGACCAGCGGACCGACCTGCGGCGGCTGAACAACTCCGACAACCAGTCCGAGGCCGCCCTCGAGGAGGCGCGGCAGCGGGCCGAGGCCCTCGGCATCCTCAACGGCACCGTCGCCGCGCAGGGCCCGGGGCTGGTCATGACCGTCCGCGACCCGGAGGGGCGGGTGCGGGTGGCCGACCTGCTCGACGCCGTCCAGGAGCTGCGCGGCGCCGGCGCCGAGACCATGCAGATCGACGGCGTCCGGGTCGGGGTGTCGACCGCGATCACCGGCGAGCCCGGGGCGCTGCGGGTGGACGGCGAGCCGGTCAGCAGCCCCTACGAGGTCCACGTCATCGGCTCCCCGCAGGACCTCGAGACCGCGATGAACATCCCCGGCGGGGTGGTGGACCGGGTGGGCCGCCAGGGCGGGACGGTGGAGATCACGCAGTCCGACCGGGTCGTCGTGGACGCGTTGCGGCCCCTGGACACGCCTCAATACGCTTCGCCGGACGACGGCGACGACTGACGCCCCCGCCGCACGCGCCGACCCACGAACTGGAGACCACGCCGCATGAGCACGCCCGACGACCGTCGCTACACCGAGCAGCACGAGTGGGCCCTGGTCCAGCGGGGCGAGGGCGCGGCGACCGTCGTCCGGGTGGGCATCACCGACCACGCCCAGGACGCGCTCGGCGACATCGTCTTCGTGCAGCTGCCGGAGGTCGGGGCGGACGTCGCGCCGGGCAACCCGATCGGCGAGGTGGAGTCGACCAAGTCGGTGTCGGACGTCTACTCGCCGGTCGCCGGGGTCGTCGCCGCGGTGAACGAGGCGCTCACCGACGCGCCGGAGACGATCAACGCCGACCCCTACGGCGCCGGCTGGCTGGTGGAGATCACCGTGGCCGAGGAGGACGGCGACCCCACCGCGGACCTGCTGGACGCCGCCGCCTACCAGGCTCTCGTCGACGCCTCCTGACCCGCCGGCCGGCTCCGGCGACACCGTCGGCGAGCCGGTCACCTGACCCGCCGCAGCGCCGACGGCGATCACTATGCTCACCGGGGGCGAGGGGTCGCGCCGCCTGCCGAGGGCGACGCCAGCCTCACCCTGGACCTCCGGTTGACCCTCGGGTCGGCCGCTGGTTCCATGACCAACGGCCCGCCGTGACCCACACGGCGGCCGACCCGCGACGGGCCGTCCGGCCCGTCGTCCGCCGGCCGCCCGCGGCCCATCCCTGAGTCCGCGGCGGTGCCACCCCCTGCACCGGAGGAGACAGACGTGCACTGCACTCGCTGTGGCCACAACAACCCCGAGGGCAGTCGCTTCTGCGCGCAGTGCGGCGCAGCGCTGTCCCAGGAGCGGATCGGCGAGTCCACCAGCGTCATCCCCAAGGTCGGCGGCGAGGACTCGGCGGAGACGCCGGAGGTCACCGAGGCCGACGCCCACGCCGGCGCCATCGAGTCGCTGCCGGCCGGGTCGGCGCTGCTGGTCGTCAAGCGTGGCCCGAACGCCGGCAGCCGCTTCCTGCTCGACCAGGACGTGACCACCGCCGGGCGTCACCCCGACAGCGACATCTTCCTCGATGACGTCACCGTCAGCCGCCGGCACGTGGAGTTCCACCGCGAGGGCGGCGGGTTCTCCGTGCACGACGTCGGCAGCCTCAACGGCACCTACGTCAACCGCGAGCCGGTCGACGTCGCGACCCTCGCCGGCGGCGACGAGGTGCAGATCGGCAAGTTCCGGCTGGTGTACCTCACCGGTCCGCGGACGGGCGAGCCCGCTCCTCGCTCGTGACGGCGCCGGCGGACGGGCTCCCGGACGGGGACGCGGTCCCCGCGGCAGCGACGGCAGCGTGACCGCGGTGGCCTCGCGCGCGAGTGCGTTCGGGGACGCCGGCGACCAGCACACCCCTCGCCTGACCATCGGCGAGGTGCTGACCGTCCTCCGCGACGACTTCCCCGACGTGACGATCAGCAAGATCCGATACCTGGAGTCCGAGGACCTGGTCCACCCGCAGCGCACGCCGTCGGGGTACCGGAAGTTCTCCTCGGCCGACGTGGCCCGGTTGCGGTACGTCCTGGCCGCCCAGCGCGACCAGTACCTGCCGCTGCGGGTCATCAAGGAGCACCTCGACGCCCTCGACCGCGGCGAGCCGCTGCCGGGGGCGGCGCCGTCGACGGCCGAGGAGCCGAGCGGGGAGCCGGCGGCCGGCAGCCTGCCGCCGGAGCAGTTCGCCGCGGCGGCCGGGCTCGAGCCGGGGCAGCTCGCCGACTGCGTGCAGTTCGGCCTGCTCGCCCCGGACGCCGACGGCCGCCACCCCTCGGCCGACCTGCCGATCGCCCGCGCGGCGGCGGGGCTGGCCCGGCACGGCATCGAGCCGCGGCACCTGCGCGTGTACCAGAACGGCGCCGAGCGCGAGGCCGGCCTGGTGGAGCAGCTGGTCGCCCCGGTGCTGCGCGCCCGGTCGGAGGAGGCCCGGACCCGGGCCACCGAGAAGCTGCGCGAGCTGGCCAGCCTGTCCGCGCAGCTGCACGGCGCGTTGCTGGAGGCGCGCCTCCGGGACCTCCTGCGTCCCTGACTCGGGCGTACCGTGTTCGAGGTCGGGGTCTGGAGCCCACGGGCCCTCGTGCCGATCCGTCCACCAGCCGCCAGAACTGATCCGCCCGCCCGTCCGGGCCGCAGCTGAGGGAGCCCTCCCGTGCAGGAACTGAGAGTCGTCGGGGTCCGGGTTGAGCTGCCCGGGAACCAGCCGATCCTGCTGCTCAAGGAGACGCAGGGGGAGCGGTACCTGCCCATCTGGATCGGCGCGGTGGAGGCCGCCGCGATCGCGTTCGAGCAGCAGGGCGTCCGGCCGGCCCGGCCGATGACCCACGACCTGCTCAAGGACGTCGTCCGCGCGCTCGGCGCGACCCTGGAGGCGGTCAACATCACCGAGATGCGCGACGGCATCTACATCGCCGAGCTGGTGTTCGGCGACGACCGCGTGGTCAGCGCCCGGCCCTCGGACGCCGTGGCCCTCGCCGTCCGGACCGGCGCGCCGATCTTCGGCGCCGAGGACCTGCTCGACGAGGTGGGGATCGAGATCCCCGACGAGCAGGAGGACGAGGTCGAGAAGTTCCGCGAGTTCCTGGACCAGATCTCCCCGGAGGACTTCGGCGCCGGCTCCGGCTCCGGCGGGACTCCGTGACGTCGTCCGATCACCCTGCGTCTGGGCTCAAGTAGAGGTCCAGACCTGCCGATACCCCTCTGATGGGTGAGTGCAGCGACACGCCGCCCGCCTCAGTTGACCGACCTCTGGCCCCGGCTTACGGTCGGCGAACAACACCGGTGTGACACGTGGGACTCGACACGGCGCGGACGTGCAGTGACAGGCCCGGAACGGCGCGCCGGGGTCCCCGCGGTGAGGCGCTGCGGGACGCAGAGGAGGACGCTGACGTGAGCGACCAGAGCAAGGGCTCCCAGGGTCAGCTCTTCAGCGACGCTGCTGTCGGGGCACCGTCCTACGACGAGGTCGACACCGACCTCGTCGGGTACCGCGGCCCGACGGCGTGTGCCGCTGCCGGCATCACCTACCGCCAGCTGGACTACTGGGCCCGTACCGGACTGGTCGCACCCTCGGTGCGCAGCGCCACCGGCTCCGGGACACAGCGGCTGTACTCCTTCCGCGACATCCTGGTGCTGAAGGTCGTCAAGCGCCTGCTGGACACCGGGGTGTCCCTACAGAACATTCGCAAGGCCGTGGACCACCTGCGCAACCGCGGGATCAAGGACCTCGCCAACGTCACGCTCTTCTCCGACGGCGCCACGGTGTACGAGTGCACCTCCGCCGAGGAGGTCGTCGACCTGCTCGCCGGGGGACAGGGCGTCTTCGGCATCGCCGTCTCCGGTGCGCTGCGCGAGCTCTCCGGCGACATCGCCGAGCTGCCCGCCGAGCGCCTCGACGGCGGCCCGGCGCACCCCTCCGACGACGAGCTCTCGCTGCGCCGTCGCCGCCGCGTCGCCGGCTGAGGCGCTCACCCCGTCGTCCACCGGACGACGACCACGGCTCGGTGCCCGGCTGCGCCGTCCTGTTGATCATGGGCTCGTTGCCGGGTGCCCCGGCGTGTGGTCGCGTGTCGCCGGCAACAACCCCATGATCAACGGGGGTCCCTCGCGGCGCTGGTAGCGTCGGGGCAATGGCGGACCGTGCTCCTGGCGCTTCCGATCCCACCTCCCTCCCCGCGCTCCGCGACCTCGATCCCGCGGGTTCCTTCGCCGGCCGGCACATCGGCCCGCGGGCGGACGAGACCGAGGCGATGCTCGCCGCCGTCGGCCACCCGACGCTGGAGTCCCTGGTCGACGCCGCCGTGCCCGAGGGGGTGCGCGACCGGACGCCGCTGGGCCTGCCGCCCGCGGCCGACGAGGCCACGGTGCTGCGGCTGTTGCGGGAACGCGCCGCGGCCAACGACGTCTACACCTCGATGATCGGCCTCGGGTACTCGGGCACGGTCACGCCGGCGGTGATCCAGCGGACCATCCTGGAGAACCCCGCCTGGTACACCGCCTACACCCCGTACCAGCCCGAGATCAGCCAGGGCCGGCTCGAGGCGCTGATCAACTTCCAGACGATGGTCGCCGACCTCACCGGGCTGCCGGTGGCCGGCGCCTCCATGCTCGACGAGGCGACCGCGGCCGCCGAGGCGATGACCCTGGTCCGCCGCGCGGGGCGGGCCAAGCCGGACGCGGTGTTCGTCGTCGACGCCGACACGCTGCCGCAGACCCTCGGGGTGCTGCAGACCCGCGCCGAGCCGCTGGGCATCCGGCTGCACGTCACCGACCTGTCCGCCGGGTGGCCGGCCGACCTGCCCGAGGCCGGCGCGTTCGGCGTCCTGCTGTCCTACCCCGGGGCCAGTGGCGCCGTCCGGGACCACCGGGCGCTGGCCGCCGCCGCCCACGAGGCCGGGGCGGCCGTGGTCGTCGCCGCGGACCTGCTCGCCCTCACCCTGCTGGAGGCGCCGGGGGAGTGGGGCGCCGACGTGGCGTGCGGCAGCTCCCAGCGGTTCGGCGTCCCGATGGGCTACGGCGGTCCGCACGCCGGGTACCTGTCGGTGCGCGAGGGGCTGGCCCGCCAGCTGCCCGGGCGGCTGGTCGGGGTGTCGGTGGACGCCGACGGCGACGTCGCCTACCGGCTGGCGCTGCAGACCCGCGAACAGCACATCCGCCGGGAGAAGGCGACCAGCAACATCTGCACCGCCCAGGTGCTGCTGGCGGTCATGGCCGGCGCCTACGCGGTCTACCACGGCGCGGAGGGGCTGACCGCGATCGCCGCCCGGGTGCACCGCAGCGCGCAGGTGCTGGCCGGCTGGCTGCGGGCGGGCGGGGTGGACGTCGTCCACGACCGGTTCTTCGACACCGTGCAGGCGCGGGTGCCCGGCCGCGCGGCCGAGGTGGTCGCCGCCGCCGCGCAGCGCCGGGTCAACCTGCGCCTCGTGGACGGCGACACCGTCGGCGTGGCCTGCGACGAGACGACGACGCCGGACACGCTGCGCGCGGTCGCCGCCGCCTTCGGCGTGCCGGCCGACGACGCCGCCCTGGCCGACGCCGGCGCGGACGCGCTGCCCCCGGAGCTGCGCCGCCGCACCGGGTTCCTCACCCACCCGGTGTTCTCCGCGCACCGCTCCGAGACCGAGCTGATGCGCTACCTGCGCTCGCTCGCGGACAAGGACCTGGCGCTGGACCGGACGATGATCCCGCTCGGCTCCTGCACGATGAAGCTCAACTCCGCGGTCGAGATGGCCGCCATCACCTGGCCGGAGTTCGCCCAGCTCCACCCGTTCGCCCCGGCCGAGCAGGCCCGTGGCTACCGGCAGCTGATCGACGAGTTGTGCGCCGGGCTGGCCGAGGTCACCGGCTACGCCGCGGTCAGCGTGCAGCCCAACGCCGGCTCCCAGGGCGAGTTCGCCGGCCTGCTCGCCATCCGCGGGTACCACCACTCCCGCGGGGAGGCGCACCGCGACGTCTGCCTGATCCCCTCGTCGGCGCACGGCACCAACGCCGCGAGCGCGGTCATGGCCGGCATGCGCGTCGTGGTCGTGGCCTGCGACGAGGCGGGCAACGTCGACGTCGCCGACCTGCGGGCCAAGATCGACCAGCACGCCGACCGGCTGGCCGCGATCATGATCACCTACCCGTCCACGCACGGCGTCTTCGAGACCGAGGTGCAGGAGATCTGCGCCGCGGTGCACGACGCCGGCGGGCAGGTCTACGTCGACGGGGCCAACCTCAACGCGATGGTGGGGCTGGCGCGGCCGGGCCGGTTCGGCTCCGACGTCAGCCACCTCAACCTGCACAAGACCTTCTGCATCCCGCACGGCGGGGGAGGGCCCGGCGTCGGGCCGATCGGCGTCCGGGAGCACCTGGTGCCGTTCCTGCCCAACCACCCGCTGGCCCCCGAGGCGGGTCCGGCGACCGGCCCCGGGCCGGTGTCGGCCGCGCCGTGGGGCTCGGCCGGCATCCTGCCGATCTCCTGGGCCTACCTGCGGCTCATGGGCCCCGACGGCCTGACCCGCGCCACCGAGCACGCCATCCTCGGGGCCAACTACCTGGCCGCCCGGCTGCGGGAGCACTACCCGGTGCTCTACACCGGCGCCGGTGGGCTGGTCGCCCACGAGTGCATCCTCGACATCCGGCCGCTGACCAAGGCCACCGGGATCACCAACGACGACATCGCCAAGCGGCTGGTGGACTTCGGCTTCCACGCGCCGACGATGAGCTTCCCGGTGGCCGGGACGCTCATGGTCGAGCCGACCGAGAGCGAGGACAAGGCCGAGCTCGACCGGTTCGTCGACGCGATGGTCGCCATCCGCGGCGAGATCGAGAAGGTGGCCTCCGGCGAGTACGACCGCGCCGACAACCCGCTGCGCAACGCGCCGCACACGCTGAGGATGCTGGCGGGGGAGTGGGACCGGCCGTACCCGCGGGAGGCGGCGGTGTTCCCCGTGCCCGCGCTGCAGACCCGCGGCTACCTCAGCCCGGTGCGCCGCATCGACCAGGCCTACGGCGACCGCAACCTGGTCTGCTCCTGCCCGCCGCCGGAGGCGTTCGCCGAGCCCGAGCCGGCCGCGGAGCCGGTCGCGCGGGTGCCCGACCGCAGCGAAGGGTCACCGGACGACCTGGGGACGGCGGCCGACGCGGTGCCGGCGGGGGCGCAGAGCTGACCTGAACGCCGCACCACCCGGGACCGACGCGGCGCCCCGATCGGGCGACCCCGTGGGCCGCACCCAGCGACCGGGGGCCCGGATGCACGAGGATCGCGCAGCGTGACGCGGCATCGGGAGGACGACGTCGAGGACCACGTGCCCCCGCCCGGCTTCGGCCGGGTCGGCACGCGGGCGCTCGAGGTCGCGGAGAACGTGGTCTACGCGGGCATCGCGGTCCTGCTCATCGCGGGGTCCCTGGTCCTGCTCGTGCTGGCCGGCCGGCAGTCGGTCGCGCTGTTCTCGGACTTCACGCAGGCCCCGCTGCTCGAGATGCTCGACGTGCTGCTGCTGGTCTTCATCTTCGTGGAGCTGCTCTTCGCGGTGCGGGCGACGGTGGAACGACGTGAGCTGGTGGCCGAGCCGTTCCTGATCATCGGCATCATCGCCTCGATCAAGGAGATCGTCGTCCTCTCGGTCGAGGCGGCCGGCGTCGTCGGGCAGGGGGACGCGTTCACCCACCGGCTGGTCGAGATCGGCGTCCTCGGCGTCCTGGTGCTCCTGCTGGGCCTGACCTCCTGGCTGCTGCGGCGCAAGGAGCGCGAGCCCGAGGAGGGCTGAGCGCGGCGGCGGGGTGAGCGCGGCGACACCGAGCACGTCGGCGGGGTTGAGCGCGGCGGGCCCAGCACGGTGGCACCGAGCGGGGACGACCCTTCCCTCCAGTCCCACCGTTATCCCCAACACCACGCGCCCCAGAGCCAGGGGCGGGAAGAGCGCAGCGAGGGGCGCGACGAGGACCGGGCTCAGATCTTGCGCAGCAGCACCCGCCGCACCTCGTGGTCGGCCGCCTTCTGCAGCACCAGGCGGGCGCGGGACCGGGTGGGGGCGATGTTGCTGCGCAGGTTGGGGCCGTTCACCGCGGTCCAGATGCCCAGCGCCATGTCCCGGGCCTGGTCGTCGGTGAGGTCGGCGAACCGGTGGAAGTAGGCCGAGCTGTCGGCGAACGCCGTCCGGCGCAGGGCGAGGAACCGCTCCACGTACCAGCGCTGGATGTCGGCCTCGGGGGCGTCGACG
Organism: Geodermatophilus sp. SYSU D00965; assembly: GCF_054050075.1. Lineage (NCBI taxonomy): Bacteria > Bacillati > Actinomycetota > Actinomycetes > Geodermatophilales > Geodermatophilaceae > Geodermatophilus > Geodermatophilus sp. SYSU D00965. The sequence goes on from NZ_JBJGYQ010000011.1 coordinate 97,019, forward strand.
TAGACGGAGAAGTCGAAGAAGTCCGAGAGGAACACCTCGGGGGCGTTGCCGTCGGCCCGCCGTCCGGCCTGGAGCACGTTGAGCCCCTCGAGGACGAGGATGTCGGGCCGGTCCACGACCTGGCGGGCGCCGGGGACGACGTCGTAGGACTGGTGGTCGTAGAGCGGGGCGCTGACCTCGCCGCGGCCGGACTTCACGTCGGCGAGGAAGCGCAGCAGGGCCCGCCGGTCGTAGCTCTCCGGGAAGCCCTTGCGGCCGAGGATCCCGCGCTCCTCCAGCACGGCGTTCGGCCAGAGGAAGCCGTCGGTGGTGACCAGGTCCACCCGCGGGGCGCCGGGGCCGGCGGCCAGCAGCGCCTGCAGCAGCCGGGAGGTCGTGCTCTTGCCCACGGCGACGCTGCCGGCCACCGCGATGACGTAGGGGACCTTGGCCGTCGAGTCGCCGAGGAACTCGCTGCGCGCCGCCCACAGGCGCCGGCTGGCCTCCACGTGCAGCCGCAGCAGGCCGGCCAGGGGCAGGTAGACCGTGGCCACCTCGTCGAGGTCGATGCGGTCGCCCAGCGAGGCCAGCGAGCGCAGCTGCTGCTCGTCGAGGGGCAGCCGGGTGCCCGCCGCGAGGGCTCGCCACGAGGCGCGGTCGAACACCGCGTAGGGCGAGACCTGGTGTCGTGTCCCTGCCGTCACGGTGCCCATCGTGCCGTCCGGCCCGATCTCCTCACCCGGCCGGGTGGCCTGCGGGGACGAGCGGGCCGCCGTCCGGGGCCCGTCCGCCGACCGGCGTCTAGGGTGCCGGTGTGCCGCCGTCTCCCGGGCTGCTCGACTGCATCGAGCGGTACTTCGCCGCCGCGCCGCTCCCCGATGCGCGGATCCAGGCCGCGGGCGCCCTCGACGTGCCGGTGGGCACCGCGGAGTGGCCGTACCCGGCGCGGCCGCGGGCGGGGGAGACGGTCACCGCCGACGACGTCCGCGCCGCGGTCGCCGTCCAGCAGCAGGCCGGGCTGCCGGTGGCGCTGGAGTGGGTCTGCGAGCGCGCGCCGTCAGCCGCGGCGGCGGCGCGGGAGGCGGGCCTGGTCGTCGAGGAGTCCCCGCTGCTGGTCGCCGCCGACCCGGTGGAGCTGCTGCTGCCGCACGGGGTGCGGCTCTACCTGGTGGGCGCCGACGACCCGGCGCTGCCCCGTTACCAGCGGCTGGCGTCGATCGCCTTCGCCCACCCCGGCCCGCGCGCCGACGTGGGGGAGGAGCCGGTCGCCGAGACGCCGCAGGAGCCGCGGACGTCGGTGCTGCGGGAGCGGATCGCCAGCGGGCGCACGGTGATGATGGTGGCCGTCGAGGGCTCCGACCCGGTCGCGGTCGGCGCCCACCACCCCCTCGACGTCGGCGGTGGCACCGAGGTCAGCGAGATCACCGGCGTGGCGACGCTGCCCCGGTTCCGCGGCCGCGGCCTGGGGGCGGGGGTGGCCTCGGCGCTGGCCGCGCACGCCCGTGAGACCGCCGACCTGGTGTTCCTGGTCGCCGGGGACGACGACGTCGCGCGGGTGTACGAGCGGGTGGGGTTCGCCCGGCTGGCCACCGTCGGGGTGGCCGGCCCGCCCGCCGCCGACGACTGACCCGCGCCGGGCACGACGGTCTCCGCGGCTCAGGACGCGGGCGGCACCGCCGCGATCGCCTCGGCGGCGGCGGTCAGCGCGGCCCGGCCGGCGTTCCAGCCGACCGACCGCGGCACCTCGCTGAGCAGCACGACGACCTGACCGTCCTGGACGGCCACCGAGTGCAGGTGCCGCTGGCCGCCCACGCAGCACATCCAGCCCTGCTTCACCGCCGGCGTCCCGGGCAGCGTGCCGAAGGCGCCGAACTGCTGGTCGAAGCCGTCCGCGGCCACCGGTGTCGCCTCCCGCATCCAGCCGGTGAGCGTCGCGACGTCGTCCGGGTGGGGGAGGACGGGCAGGAGGGCGAGGAAGCGGGCGAGGTCGCGGGCGGTGGTGGTCGCCTCGCCCCACTCGCCGGCCACCCGCGGCGGCGCGGTGCGGGTCAGGCCGTAGCGGGCGGCGACCTCCCGCACCAGGCCGACGCCGCCGAAACGCACCCACACCGCCGAGGCGGCCGCGTCGTCGGAGCGGGCGATCATCCGCTGCAGCGTGGCGAGGTCGCTCGGGCCGAGGGTCACCTGGCCCGCGCGGGCGCGGCGGAGGACCCCCTCGGCGAGGAAGAGCTTCACCAGCGACGCGGTCGGGAAGACCCGGTCGGCCTGCCCGTTGTCGGCGCTGGCGGCGACGAGCCGGGCGGTCCGCGCCTCGACCGCCCGTGCGGTCAGGCCGGTGAGCGGGCTCTGCTGCGGCGCTACGACGACGGCGAGCGTGCCGGTCGACCCGAACGCGTCCGCGGCCGCCGTGACCGCCTCCGCGGCGGGGTCGCCGGCGGCGGAGGCCGGCCGGGCCGGCTGCGCGGCCAGGAGCAGGGCGGTGACCAGGAGGACCACGGCCGCGGCCGTGCTGCGGGCGCGCCCGAGGCCGGATCGGTGCGACGCGGCCGCCGGCATGGGGTCATGGTGCGCCGCTCACCTGGGAGAACCTGCAGTTCTCAAGCACCGACTGCGTGTTGTTCACTCGATGTGGTCACCCCTGTTCGTAGGTGGCAACGAGGGTCGCCCGTCCGAGTGTGTGGCCGAACAGGTTGAAGCCGAGGACGGCGGGCGTGGTGTCGGGCGTGACGTCCAGGGCCTCGGTGTCGACGGCGTGCACGGTGACGAAGTAGCGGTGCGGACCGTGACCGGCCGGGGGAGCGGCGCCGACGTACCCGGGGAAGCCCGCGTCGTTGCGCAGCTGCACCGCGCCCTCCGGCAGGCCGGAGCCGGCCTGGTCGCCGGCGCCGCTGGGCAGCTCGGTCACCGTGACCGGGATGTTGGCCACCGCCCAGTGCCAGAAGCCGCTCTGCGTGGGGGCGTCCGGGTCGTAGACGGTGACCGCGAAGCTGCGCGTGCCCTCCGGGAAGCCCGACCAGGACAGCTGGGGGGAGCGGTCCTCGCCGCCGGCGCCCATGACCCCGCTGACGTGCGGCGTGGCCAGTGGCTCACCATCGCGGCAGTCGGTGCTGGTCACCTGGAAGCCCGGGACCTGCGGCAGGAAGTCGAAGGGGTTGGGCGGCGTCGGGCGGGCAGCCATGGTTCTCCTCTCCTCGGTCGCGCGGAACGGGCGTCCCGCGTCCGTCGCCGACCCTAGAAGGACCCCGTCCTCCTCACCGCTCGCGAGCTCGCGGCGAGCGCCTCGACGGGGCCGCGGCGACCCCTCAGGGGGCCGGGGGCGGGGTGGCCCACCCGTGAACAGGGGCTTTCCCGACCGACGCGCGGCCCCGGGCGCCGGTAGCGTCGGGACGTGCTCGGACTCCCGGACTCCATCCGCGCCTGCCTGTTCGACCTCGACGGCGTCCTCACCCGGACCGCGACGGTGCACATGGCGGCCTGGAAGCGCACGTTCGACGAGTTCCTGCACCGCCACGACCCGTCGGCACCGGAGTTCACCCAGGACGACTACAACCGCTACGTCGACGGCAAGCCCCGCCTCGACGGGGTGCGCGACTTCCTCGCCGGCCGCGGGATCACCCTGCCGGAGGGCACGCCCGACGACCCGCCGGACGCGGAGACGGTCAACGGCGTCGGGCGGCGCAAGAACGACCTGGTGCTGGCCGAGCTCGCCGAGCACGGCGTGGAGGTCTACCCCGGCTCGGTGCGCTACCTGCGGGCGGTCAAGGACGCCGGGCTGCGCACCGCCGTGGTGACCGCCTCCCGCAACGGTGGCGACGTCGTGGCCGCCGGCGGGTTCGCCGACCTGGTCGACACCCGGGTCGACGGCGTGGTCGCCGCCGACCAGCAGCTGCGCGGCAAACCGGCGCCGGACACCTTCCTCGCCGCCGCCCGCGAGCTCGGGGTCGACCCGGCCGCCGCCGCGGTGTTCGAGGACGCCCTCGCCGGGGTGGCGGCCGGCCGGGCCGGGCGGTTCGGCCACGTCGTCGGCGTCGACCGGGTGGGCCAGGCCGAGGGGCTCCGGGCCTCGGGGGCCGACGTCGTCGTCACCGACCTGGCCCAGCTGCTGGAGGACCGGTCATGACCCAGGGACGGCCCAGCTTCCCGGTGGAACCGTGGGCGCTCACCGAGATCGGCCTCGACCACGCCTCGCTGGCCGTGCACGAGTCGGTGTTCGCGCTGGCCAACGGGCACATCGGGATGCGCGGCTCGTTCGAGGAGGGCGAGCCCATCGTCGTCCCGGGCACCTACCTCAACGGCTTCTTCGAGGAGCGGCCGCTGCCCTACGCCGAGGTCGGCTACGGCTTCCCCGAGCAGGGGCAGACGGTGGTCAACGTGACCGACGGCAAGCTGATCCGGCTGCTGGTCGGCGACACCCCGCTCGACCTGGACTACGGCGAGATCGTCGAGCACCGCCGCACCCTCGACCTGCGCCGCGGCCTGCTCCGCCGCACCACCGAGTGGCGCTCGCCCAACGGGCGCACCGTCCGCGTCACCAGCACCCGGCTGGTCTCGCTGCGCCGCCGCTCCATCGCCGCCACCGAGTACCGCGTCGAGTGCACCGACGGCCGCGGCGACCTCTACATCGCGCTGCAGTCGGACCTGCTGGCCAACGAGCCGGTCGACAGCGGCAGCGAGACCGAGGACCCGCGCGCGGCCGCGGCGCTGGCCCACCCGCTGGTCAGCGAGATGGCGGTGGCCCGCGGCCAGCGGGCGGTGCTGGTGCACCGCACCCGCCGCAGCCGGCTGCGCATGGCCGCCGGCATGGACCACGTCGTCGAGGTGCCCGACAGCTCGACCGGGGACATCGAGGCGGGGGAGGACCTCGCCCGGTTCACCCTCGCCGCGCGGCTGCCCCAGGGGTCGGCGGTGACGATGGTCAAGTACCTGGCCTACGGCTGGTCCTCCCGGCGGTCGGCGGCGGCGCTGCGCGACCAGGTCGAGGGCGCGCTGGCGACGGCGAAGCTCGCCGGGTTCGAGCAGCTGGTGCGCGAGCAGCGCGAGGTCCTCGACGCGCACTGGGCGCACGCCGACGTCGAGGTCGAGGGGGACGACGAGCTGCAGCAGGCGGTGCGGGTCGGCCTGTTCCACGTGCTGCAGGCCGGGTTGCGGGCCGAGCGGCAGCCGATCCCGGCCAAGGGGCTGACCGGCCCCGGCTACGACGGCCACACCTTCTGGGACACCGAGACCTACGTCCTCCCGGTGCTGACCTACATCGCCCCGGAGGCGGCCCGCGACGCGCTGCGCTGGCGCCACTCGACGCTGGACCTGGCCCGCGAGCGCGCCCGGGTGCTGGGCCTGCACGGCGCGGCGTTCCCGTGGCGGACCATCCGCGGCGAGGAGACCTCCGGCTACTGGCCGGCCGGGACGGCGGCGTTCCACATCAACGCCGACATCGCCGACGCCGTCGTCCGGTACCACAACGCCACCCTCGACGAGGAGTTCGACCGCGACCACGGCGCGGAGCTGCTCATCGAGACCGCGCGGCTGTGGGCCTCCCTGGGGCACTTCGACGACGAGCACGGCTTCCGGATCGACGGCGTGACCGGCCCCGACGAGTACACCGCCGTGGTCGACAACAACGTCTTCACCAACCTCATGGCGCAGCGCAACCTGCGCGAGGCGGCCGCGGCGGTCAAGCGCCAGCCGGACGTCGCGGGGCGGCTGGACGTGAGCGACGCCGAGGTCGACACCTGGCTGCGGGCCGCGGCGCTGATGGCCGTGCCCTACGACACCCGGCGCGGGGTGCACATGCAGTCCGACGCCTTCACCCACCACGAGGAGTGGGACTTCGAGAACACGCCGCCGCAGTGCTACCCGCTGCTGCTGCACTACCCGTACTTCGACATCTACCGCAAGCAGGTGGTCAAGCAGGCCGACCTGGTCATGGCGTTGCACCTGCGCGGCGACGCGTTCAGCCACGAGGAGAAGGTCGCCGACTTCGCCTACTACGAGGCCCGGACGGTGCGCGACTCCTCGCTGTCAGCGGCGCCGCAGGCGGTGGTCGCCGCCGAGACCGGCCACCTCGACCTCGCCCACGACTACTGGGGCGAGGCCGCGCTCACCGACCTGCAGAACCTGCACGGCAACTCCGGGCACGGGCTGCACATCGCCGCGCTGGCCGGCGGCTGGACCGTCGCGGTCGCCGGGTTCGGCGGCATGCGCGACCACGACGGGCACCTGACCTTCGCCCCCCGGCTGCCCGAGGGGCTCACCCGGCTGCGCTTCCGGCTCAACTACCAGGGCCGCTGCCTGATGGTGACGGTGACGCCGACCGAGGCCGGCTACCGGCTGTCGGAGGGGGAGCCGCTTGACGTCCACCACCACGGCCGGCGGCTGACCGTCGCCGAGGACGAGGTGGTGGCCCCGATCCCGCCCGCACCGCCGGTCGAGCCGGTGCACCAGCCGGCCGGCGCGGCACCCCGGCGGCGCGCCCGCAAGTAGCCGGCGCGGCCGCCGGTCCCCGCGTGGGCCGGCGCTCCCCACCCCGTCGGTTTCCGCGGGGACCGACGGGCGGCACTGCGGTCAGCCGAGCAGCCACCAGGCGCCCAGCAGCAGGGCGCCGACGTCGACCAGCAGGAACACCCCCACCCAGAGCACCGCGGGCAGCCGGGTGAGCCGGGCCAGCTGGTCGGCGTCGGAGTCCGGCGCGCCCCGGCGGCGGCGCGAGCGCTGCAGCTCCAGCACGGTCTTCGGGGCGGCGAGCAGCAGGAACCACGTCCCGGCGGCGGCGAAGGCGGCCTGCCCGTCCGGAGGCAGCCACGCGGTCACCGCCATCAGCACCGCTGCGGTGACCAGCACCGCCCACAGCCCGAACCAGTTGCGGATCTGCACCAGCAGCAGCGCCAGCAGGGCCAGCAGCGCCCACAGCAGCCCCACCGCGTGCCCGCCGGCCAGCAGCGCCGCCGCGCCGAGCCCGAACAGCGCCGGCCCGGTGTAGCCCGCCGCGCAGGTCAGCACCATGCCCAGGCCGGTGGGACGGCCGGCCGACACGGTCAGCCCGGAGGTGTCCGAGTGCAGCCGGATGCCCGACAGGCGCCGGCCGGCGGCCAGGGCCACCAGTCCGTGCGCTCCCTCGTGGGCGATGGTCACGACGGTCCGGGCCGGGCGCCACAGGGCGGGGGAGAGGACGACGACCGCGGCCGCGGCCAGGGCGGCCACCAGCACCGCCGTGGGCAGGTCGGGCACGGGGGTGGTGACCCGGGTCCAGAAGCGTGCGACGGCGTCCACGGCGGCGAGTCAACCGCACCCGCCTGTGAGTGACCGGCCACGCCACGGCCCTCGGGAAAGGCGTCGACCCGCGGGCGCCGCGGCTGTCACCATCCGGCCGTGGACGTCGTCTCCTCGCTGCCGGCCTTCGTGCTGGCGGTCCTGCTCATCTCGGCCTCACCGGGGCCGGCGATGGCGCTGATCTTCCGGCGGGCGGCGCTGCGCGGGCTGGCCGGCGCGGTGCCCACCGTCCTCGGCCTCGAGCTGGGCCTGTACCTGTGGGCGCTGTTCGCCGGGGCCGGCTTCGCCGCGCTGGTCGCCGCCTCCGAGATCGGCTACCTGGTGCTGCGGGTGGTCGGCGCCGCGGTGCTGCTGGTGCTCGGCGTCCGGGCCTGGCGGGCCGCGTGGCGCGAGCGGGGGCGGCCCGACGTCCCGGCGCCGGTGCCGCCCCCGGCCGGCCGGCGCTGGTGGACGTCGTTTGGCGAGGGCCTGCTCGTGCAACTGGCCAACCCGAAGGCGGCCGTCTTCATGATCGCCTTCTATCCGCAGTTCGTCCCCGCCGACGGCCCGGTGTTCGCCACGACCGCGCTGCTCGGGCTGCTGCAGATCACCCTGGAGACCGGGCTCTACCTGGCGCTGGCCGCCGGCGTCGCGCGCGCCGGGACGTGGTTCCGGCGCCCGCGCATCCGCCGGCGGCTCGAGGCGGTCAGCGGCACGGTGCTCGTGGCCCTCGGTGTCCGGGTGGCGGTGTCCAGCCGCTGAGCCCGGTCAGGGCCGCCACCCGGGGTCGCGGCCGGAGAGCCGCAGCGCCCGCTCGAAGGTCGGCGTCGCGTCGTCCACCGGCAGCTCGTCGGCGAACCCGCCGTACTGGCGGAACAGCGGGCCGTGCTCGACGACCAGGTCCAGGACGAGGCGGGCGGTCTCCTCGCCCACCTCGACCTGCTGGCCGGTCGCCCGGGCGACGTCCCAGCCGTGGACGACGAGCTCCTTCACCAGCATCCCGGCGACGGTCTCCGCCGGAACGGCCGTGCCGCCGAGGTCGACGTCGCCCTGCCACGCGGCGGGGTCGCGCCAGGCGGCGAGCGCGCGGTCGAGCTGGTCGGCGTAGCGCTGCGGCCAGTCGGGGTCGGCGGCGAAGTCGCGGGTGGTCAGCTCCTCCGGGATCGGCACCCGCCGGGCGCGGCACTCCAGGCCGTGGGCGCTGTAGAGCACCCAGTGGTCGACCAGGGCGCGCAGGTCCCAGTCGCCGTCCGGGGTGGGGGAGTCCAGGAGCGCGCCGGCGGCCCCCGCGGCGACCCGGCGGGCCACGCCGGCCGCCTCCGCGAGCCGGTCGTACAGGGCGGGCAGCGTGTCGGTGGCGGTCATGGCGGCGAGGCTAGGAGCGCACCGGGTCGTCGGTCTTGGAGGAACGCGACACCGGTCAGCCGCGGACCTCGCGGGCGTAGCGGGCCGGGGGAGTGCCGACGGCTGCGGTGAAGTCGCGCACCAGGTGCGCCTGGTCGCTGTAGCCGAGTTCGGCGGCGACCGCGGCCCAGTCGACCTCCCCGACCAGGGCCCGCTCGGCGACCTCCCGCAGCCGGGCGGCGCGGATCAGCTGCTTGACCGGCAGGCCGACGACGTCGGCGAACGCCCGCTGCAGCCGGCGGACGCCGAAGCCGGTCCGCTCGGCCAGGTGGTCGACGCGGGTGATGGACCGGTCGGACTCGATGAGCGCGACGGCGGCCTCCAGCTCGGCGCGGTCGGCGACGGGGGAGTGCGGCAGGGCGCCGAGCCACTCCTCGAGCACCGCCCGCGCCGCGGCGAGCCCCGCAGCCCCGGCGACCCGTCCGGCCAGGTCGGCCGGCAGGGGGAGCAGGTCGGCGGCCGGCACCACCCGGTCGCGCAGCTCGCGGACCGGCCGGCCGGCCAGCGCCCGGAAGGACCCCGGCCGGAACCGCACCGCGGTGACGGTGGCCGCCCCGGCCAGCGACCGCCGGTAGGTGCCCGACACCGGACCGGTGACCCACACGCCGTCGGGCTCGACGGAGAGGTTCACCGCCGGATAGGACAGCACCAGGGACTCATGGCTCGTGCCGGGCGGCAGGTCCCAGGTCACGCGCCAGAACACCGCGACGAGGTCGGCGAGGCCGGCGGACGGCGGCAGCCGCTCGAGCCGGTAGACGTCGGGGATCGCCGCCGGGCGGACGATGGCCCTCGTGCTGCTGGCGGCCTCCACGCCGAGGACTGTACGAGCAGGTCAGAGCGTGTGCGTCAGGTTCACCACGTTGCCGTCGGGGTCCTTGACGTGCGCGACGCGCTGGCCCCACGGCATGTCGTTGGCCGGACCGGGCGCCTCGCCGCCGAGCTCGGTCACCCGGGGCAGGAGCGCGTCGACGTCGTCCACCTCGATGCTGAGCAGCATCCGGCCGGGGGCGCCGGGCACGACCGAGCCGTCGGAGGACAGGCCCAGCTCGGAGTCGCCGACCTGCAGGCCGACGTAGAGGACCGGGCCGTCGTCGGGGTGGCGCATCGTCTCCGTGGCGCCGAGGACGCCGGTGTAGAAGGCGAGGAGCCGGTCGACGTCGGGCGTGACGATGATCGGGCGGACGGTGCTGGGCACGGAGGGCCTCCTGGGCGGCCGGGGACTCGTCTGAGGGCAGACGCCCGCACAGCCGCCGACTCATCGGTCACCCTCCGGACGCGCTTGACTTAGCCAGACTTAGCCAAGGACCATGGGGGCATGGAGCACACGGTCAACGTCCACGAGGCGAAGACCCACCTGTCGCGCCTGCTGGAGGCCGTGGAGCGGGGGGAGGACGTGGTGATCGCCCGGGCCGGGAAGCCGGTCGCGCGGCTGGTCCCTGCTGCCCCGGCCCGGCGGCGGCGGGAGCCGGGGGCGTGGCGGGGGCAGGGGTTCATCGCCGACGACTTCGACGAGACGCCGGAGAGCCTGATCGCCGCCTTCCACGGCGAGTCCGGCTCGTGACGCTGCTGCTCGACACGCACGTGCTGCTGTGGTGGCTGTTCGGCGACGCCCGGTTGACGCCGACCATGCACGCGGCGATCGCCGACCCGGCCACGGCGGTCACGGTGTCGGCGGCCTCGGCGTGGGAGATGGCGATCAAGGCGGCACTCGGCAAGCTGTCCGTCCCGGACCGGCTCGCCGAGGAACTCGACGACCAGGGCTTCGACACGCTGCCGATCACCGTCGAGGACGGCCTGGCCGCCGGCGCGCTGCCGCGACACCACGACGACCCCTTCGACCGCGTGCTCATCGCGCAGGCGCTGCGCCGCAGGATGGTGCTCGTCACGGCCGACCGGCGGTTCGCCGACTACGACGTCCTCACGCTGGCGTAGCGGCCGCGCGCGGGACCTTCGGCAGCGGCCGGCCGCCGGGGCGTGCGGGACGGTGGCCGGCACGGACGGGCGAGCGATCGGAGCCGACGATGAGCACGCGAGACCCCCTGACCGCCGTGGTCGCCGACCTGCCGTTCCTCCCGCTCGAGCAGCGCAACGCGCTCGTGGACAGCCTGTTCTACGACGTGGGCGGCCTGTCGGCCGAGGAGCTGGCCCAGCTGTCGCCGCTGACCGACCGCGAGGGCAGCGTCGTCGTCGTGCCGCCCACCGGCAGGGGAGCGGTGCGGCACTACCGGACCGCGCTGCGCTTCCTCGACGCCGAGGGCGACCGGATCCGGGCCCTCGCCGTGGCCGGGGTCGGCAGCTCCGTCGTCGGCACGGTGGCGCTGGCCCGCAACGTCGCCGACGCGATCGGCTCCGACGTCGCCGGAGTGGTGACCGGCTACGGCCTGACCGACCTGGCCACCGAGGCGCTGGGCGGCTGGTTCCTGTTCGGCGCCGCCGACCGGGCCCGGATGTGGCTCGAGGAGTGGATGGAGACCACGCGGGTCACCCTGACCGGCGCGGTGCCGGCGGCACTGGCCGCCCGCGACCTCGAGCCGCTGCGGCACCTGCAGCCGGTGCCGGGTCTCGACGTCGCCACGGTGGGCGACATCCTCCGGGCCGGCCCGCCGGAGCTGGTGCTGCTCGTCGGGCACAGCAAGGGCAACCTGCTGCTGGACGTCGTCCTGGAGCAGTTCGTCGACGACCTGGACGGCGACGGGCACGCCTGGTTCGACCGGCTGCACGTGGTGACGTTCGGCGCGGTGGTCGGCCTGCCGGCAGAGGTCCACCACGTGCGGCAGTACCTGGGCTCCCTGGACGTGCTCGGCCGGCTGAACTCGCGGCGGGGCACGCCGCGGACCGTCGTCCCGCGCGCCGGGCACCACCTCAACCGCCGGCTGCCGTGCCACCTCGACGCCGTCCGGACCCTGCAGGAGTACCTGGCCGGGGGCGCGGTGACCCGGCTCGGTCCGGACGACCGCGGCTGGACGGCGGTGGAGGAGGCGCGGCCACGGGCGTGGTGGTCGTGAGCCACGGCGAGAGGAGGCCGGCGCCACGTCAGTTGACATAATGTGCATTATCGGCGCGACAGATACCTGCGGGACGACGTGCTGCAACGCCGGCCGGCGTCGCCCAGCCGGCGTCCCGCGGACTCGCACGGCGTCCGGACCCGCGTCGTCGTCGTGCATCGACGCCGTCGGCGCGGCACGTGCGGGCGCTCGTCCGGCCGCCGGGCGGCCTGACGACGCACTCCGCACCCGTCCGCGGCCGCCCGGTCTCACCCTGCCCGCACGGCCCGAGACGATCTTCCTCCTGGGTCGACCGCCTCGGCTCGACGTCCCGCCGAGCCGTGCGGCCACCCCGCCCGGGTCCACCGATCCACCCGTCATTACGTCACTGTGACGCAACGACGGGTGTGTGCGTCTGGTGCACGGCGACCCGGGTGCACAGCCGCGCCGGGTGCACAGCCGTGCCCGCGCGCCGACGGCGATCCCGCCACGACTCCCCCGGACCGCCTCGGCCGGCGCGACCGCACCGCCCGACCGGGAGCGAGGCGACCCGCGCCGACCGGCGGACGTTCCGGGTGACCCTCCCCCCTTCACCCGCTGACCCACCCCCTGTTCCGTCACAGTGACGGAATCGGGGGTGGGTCAGCGGGTCCGGTCAGGCGCCGACGTAGTCGGCCAGGTGCCGGCCGGTGAGGGTGGAGCGGGCGGCGACCAGGTCGGCGGGCGGGCCCTCGAAGACGACCGTGCCACCGTCGTGGCCGGCGCCGGGGCCGAGGTCGATGATCCAGTCGCCGTGCGCCATGACCGCCTGGTGGTGCTCGATGACGATGACCGACTTGCCGGAGTCGACGAGCCGGTCGAGCAGGCCGAGCAGCTGCTCGACGTCGGCCAGGTGCAGGCCGGTGGTCGGCTCGTCGAGGACGTAGACGTCGCCCTTCTCGGCCATCTGGGTGGCCAGCTTGAGCCGCTGCCGCTCGCCGCCGGACAGCGTGGTGAGCGGCTGGCCGAGGGTGAGGTAGCCCAGGCCGACGTCGACGAGCCGGTCGAGGATCTTGTGCGCGGCGGGCGTGCGCGCCTCGCCGGTGCCGAAGAACTCCTCGGCCTCGACCACCGACATGCCCAGGACGTCGGCGATGTCCTGCCCGCCCAGCGTGTACTCCAGCACCGACGCCTGGAACCGCTTGCCCTCGCAGTCCTCGCAGGTGGTCTCGACGGTGGCCATGACGCCGAGGTCGGTGTAGATGACGCCGGCGCCGTTGCAGGTCGGGCAGGCGCCCTCGGAGTTGGAGCTGAACAGCGCCGGCTTGACGCCGTTGGCCTTGGCGAAGGCCTTGCGGATCGGCTCGAGCAGCCCGGTGTAGGTCGCCGGGTTGCTGCGTCGCGAGCCCCGGATCGCGGTCTGGTCGACCACCACCACGCCCTCGCGGCCGGCGACCGAGCCGTGGATCAGCGAGCTCTTGCCGGAGCCGGCGACGCCGGTCACGACGCAGAGCACCCCCAGCGGGATGTCGACGTCGACGTCGCGGAGGTTGTGGGTGCGGGCACCCCGGACCTCCAGCACCCCGGACGGCGTCCGCACCGAGGGCTTGAGGGCGGCGCGGTCGTCCAGGTGCCGCCCGGTGAGCGTGCCGCTGGACCGCAGCCCCTCGACGGTGCCCTCGAACACCACTTGGCCGCCCTCGGTGCCGGCACCGGGGCCGAGGTCGACGACGTGGTCGGCGATCGCGATCGTCTCGGGCTTGTGCTCCACGACGAGCACCGTGTTGCCCTTGTCCCGCAGCTGCAGCAGCAGGTCGTTCATCCGCTGGATGTCGTGCGGGTGCAGGCCGATGGTGGGCTCGTCGAAGACGTAGGTGACGTCGGTGAGCGAGGAGCCCAGGTGGCGGATCATCTTGGTCCGCTGCGCCTCTCCCCCGGAGAGGGTGCCGGCGGGCCGGTCGAGGGAGAGGTAGCCCAGCCCGATCTGCGCGAACGAGTCGAGCAGGTGCTGCAGCCCCGTGAGCAGCGGGGCCACCGAGGGCTCGTCGAGGTCCCGGACCCACTCGGCGAGGTCGCTGATCTGCATCGCGCACAGGTCGGCGATGTTCTTGCCACGGATCCGCGACGACCGGGCTTCCGGGGCCAGGCGGGTGCCCTCGCACTCGGGGCACGTGGTGAAGGTGATCGCCCGCTCCACGAAGGCCCGGACGTGCGGCTGCATCGCCTCGACGTCCTTGGACAGCATCGACTTCTGGATCTTGGGGATGACTCCCTCGTAGGTGAGGTTGACCCCCTCCACCTTGATCTTCGTCGGCTCCCCGTAGAGCAGCGTGTGCAGCTCCTTCTTGCTGTACTGCCCGATCGGCTTGTCCATGGGCAGCCCCGCGCCGCTGAAGATGCGGCCGTACCAGCCGTCCATGCTGTAGCCGGGGACGGTCAGCGCACCCTCGCTGAGCGACTTGCTCGCGTCGTAGAGCGCCGTGAGGTCGAAGTCGGTCACCGAGCCCATGCCCTCGCAGCGCGGGCACATGCCGCCGAGCCGGGTGAAGGTGGCCTTCTCCGCCTTGGTCTTCGCGCCGCGCTCGACGGTGATCGCACCGCTGGCCCGCACCGTGGGGATGTTGAAGGAGAACGCGTTGGGCGAGCCGATGTGCGGCTGGCCCAGCCGGCTGAACAGGATGCGCAGCATCGCGTTGGCGTCGGTGGCGGTGCCGACCGTGGACCGCGGGTTGGCGCCCATCCGCTCCTGGTCGACGATGATCGCGGTGGTCAGGCCGTCGAGCAGGTCCACCTCCGGCCGCGACAGCGTCGGCATGAAGCCCTGCACGAAGGCGCTGTAGGTCTCGTTGATCAGCCGCTGCGACTCCGCGGCGATCGTCCCGAACACCAGCGAGCTCTTGCCCGAGCCCGAGACCCCGGTGAACACGGTCAGCCGCCGCTTGGGCAGCTCGACGTCGACGTCCTTGAGGTTGTTCTCCCGCGCGCCGTGCACGCGGATCAGGTCGTGGCTGTCGGCGACGTGCAGCGCGGGCGACTGCGTGTCCGTGCTCATCAGGTCTCCATCTGTCGGGCGGGCGGCCGCGGCGGTCCCGGAGGCGCCGCCGGGCTCGAGCAGCGCGCCGTCGTCGGCGCGGTCGCGGCATCGCTTGCGCTGTCTACCTCATCGGCGGGGCCGGCGGGAGGCGCGACGCCCGTCCGGCTGACGCCGGGCGGGGTCGCGGGCAGGGGTGCGGTCGAGGTGGGGCCGATCGGCGGTGGGTCCGGTCGGCTCAGCGCAGCTGCTGGATGCGGACCATGTTGCCGGCGGGGTCGCGGAAGGCGCAGTCGCGGACGCCGTAGGGCTGGTCGGTCGGCTCCTGCACGACCTCGACGTCGGCGGCCTGGATCTTGTCGAAGGTGCCGTCGAGGTCGGGCGTGGCCAGCAGGATCCAGCCGTAGGTGCCCTTGGCCATCATCTCGGCGATGGTGCGGCGCTCGTCGTCGGTGATGCCGGGGTCCGCCGCCGGGGGCGCCAGGAGGATCGACGTCCCGGGCTGCCCGACGGGGCCGACGGTGATCCAGCGCATGGCGCCCCGGCCGACGTCGCTGCGGACCTCGAACCCGAGGACGTCGCGGTAGAAGGCCAGCGAGGCCTCGGGGTCGGTGTGCGGGAGGGCCGTGGTGTGGATGGTGATGTCCATGGCGGTCACGCTAGGTGCGGCCCGGTGACCTGGGCTTCTCGATTCCTGACCGGTCTGGTGACCCGCTTCGCCACGCACGACGGCATCCCCGCCGTCGCCCGCGCCGCCTCCCGCCGGTAGGTGCTCGGCGGCATCCCGACCAGCTCGGTGAACCGGGTGCTGAAGGTGCCCAGCGACGAGCAGCCCACCGCGAAGCAGACGTCGGTGACGCTGAGGTCGCCCCGGCGCAGCAGCGCCATCGCGCGTTCGATCCGCCGGGTCATCAGGTAGCTGTAGGGCGACTCGCCGTAGGCCCGCCGGAACTCGCGACTGAGGTGGCCGGCCGACATGTGCACGCCGCGGGCCAGCGCCTCGACGTCCAGCGGCTGCGCGTACTCCCGGTCGATCCGGTCGCGCACGCGGCGCAGCCGCGCGAGGTCGCGCAGGTGCTGCGTCTCGGCGGAACCGCTGGTCACCCGGGCGATCGTGCCACGCCGCGCCGGGGACGGACCGGCCGCGACCCGCCGTCGAACGCCCGGGATGCGGACCCGGGAGTTCGACGGGCGGACCTCCTGCGGGCTGCCTAGGGTTCCAGACATGCAACTCCGACGTCCGATCGCCGCACTGATGACTGCTCTGGCGCTGTTCGGGGGCGGCGCGACGTTGACCGCCTGCGAGGCCGCCGGGCAGGACCAGAACGACGGGACCACCGACAGCGGGGACGCGCCCAACACCGACACCAACGAGGAGTCCGACCCGTCCCAGGACAACGTGCCGGACAACTCCGACCAGGGCGACGGGGTCGAGCAGGGCGAGGGCGAGGAAGAGGAGGACGGCTGACCGTCCCGGTCCCCGGTCCAACGGCCCGCGCCGCCGGCTGACGGTGACGTCAGCCGGCGGCTCGCTCGGAGACCCAGAGCTTGTCGAGCCGACCGGTGGAGCGGACCAGGTCGGCCAGCGAGCGTTCCAGCTCGGCCTTGGTGTGCCGCTCCCCCAGCAGGGTCTGCACGTCCTCGATCGCGCACCGCAGCTGGTAGAGCCGGTCCTGCAGGCCGTCGAGCTCGGCCCGCGTCACCAGGACGACGTCGCCGGACAGCCCCGCCTTCGCCGTCGCCGACCGCTGCTCGTAGGCGCGCTGGCGGCAGGCCTGCCCGCAGTACTGGCGGGGCCGGCCCACCGACCCCTGCTGCGGGAGCACCCGGCGGCACCACCCGCAGCGGCGCTCGGTGCCACTGGCCTGGCGGGGGCCGGGCAGCGCGGGATCGGTCGATGCCTCCTCGTCGGTCACCTGCGTGCTGTCGTGCTTGGCCACGCAGGGCACGGTAGACGTGACCCCTGACAGGACCGAGGGACACGCCCGACACGCGGAGCGCACCAGGAGGGAGCACGCCGTGCAGGAGTTCGACGCGGTCACCGAGGAGGCGCTGCGCGCCGGGGGCAGCCTGAAGTGGACGCGCTACGGGACGGCGATCGGCGCGTTCGTGGCCGAGATGGACTTCGGCACCGCCCCCGAGGTGCAGCAGGTGCTGCACGCGGCGGTCGACCGGGCCGCGTTCGGCTACCTGACTCCGGAGGCCGCCGCGGCGATGTCCCGCGCGTGCGCCGGCTGGTACGCCGAGCGGTACGGCTGGGCGGTGCCCGCGGAGTGGGTCTCCCCGCTGGCCGACGTGCTGGCCGGGCTGCAGGTGGCCATCGAGCAGTTCACCCCGCCGGGCAGCCCCGTGGTGCTGCCGACGCCGGCGTACATGCCCTTCCTCACCCTCCCCGGGATGCTCGGCCGGGAGCTGATCGAGGTGCCGATGGTCGAGCGGGACGGCCGGGCCGGCTACGACCTCGACGGCATCGCCCGCGCCTTCGCCGCCGGCGGGGCGCTGCTGGTGCACACCAACCCGCACAACCCGCTGGGCCGGGTCTTCAGCGAGTCCGAGCAGCTCGCCCTGGCCGAGGTCGTGGAGCGGGCCGGTGCCCGGGTGTTCGCCGACGAGATCCACGCGCCGCTGGTGTACCCGGGCGCGCGGCACCGCCCCTACGCCGCACTCTCCCCCGCCACCGCGCGGCACACCGTCACCGCGACGTCGGCGTCCAAGGCCTGGAACCTGCCCGGCCTCAAGGCCGCGCAGCTGCTGCTGTCCAACGAGGCCGACGCCGCCACCTGGGCGCGGGTCGGGGCCCGGTACACCCACGCCGCCGCCACGCTCGGGGTGCTGGCCAACACCACCGCCTACACCGAGGGCGGCCCGTGGCTGGCCCGGGTGCTGGACTACCTCGACGGCAACCGCCGCCGCCTCGGGGAGCTGCTCGCCGAGCACCTGCCCGGGGTGCGCTGGACCCCGCCGGAGGGCACCTACCTGGCGTGGCTGGACTGCCGCGCCCTGGACCTGCCCACCTCGGCGGGGACGTTCTTCCTCGACCGCGCGGGCGTGGCCCTGGTCGACGGCCCGGAGTGCGGCACCCCCGGCGCCGGGCACGTCCGGCTCAACCTCGCCACGCCGCGGCCGGTGCTGGAGACCATCGTCGCCCGCCTGGGCGGAGCCGTCGCCGGCCGCACGGACGGGGCCGTCGCCGGCCGCACGGACGGGGCCGTCGCCGGCCGCACGGACGGGGCCGCGGAGGCACGAGGAACGGGTGGGACGAGGCCCTGACCGGCGCGGAGGGCACCGGCGTTAGCGTGTCGGCGTGGTCCCGGTCCGGTACGCGTTCCTCGACGGGCCGACCCCCATCGCCATGGCCCACCGCGGCGGCGCGATCGAGCACCTGGAGAACACCATGCCGGCCTTCCAGGCCTGCGTGGCGCTGGGCTACCGGTACCTGGAGACCGACGTCCGCGTGACCGCCGACGGGGTGCCGGTCGTCTTCCACGACGCGACCCTGGACCGGGTCACCGACCGCTCCGGCCGCATCGACCAGCTGCCGTGGGCGGAGGTCGCCGCGGCGCGCATCGGCGGGCGGGAACCGATCCTGCGGCTCGAGGAGCTGCTCTGCGCGTGGCCCGACGTCCGCTTCAACCTCGACATCAAGGCCGCCGGCGTCCTGGCCCCGTTGGCCCGCACCGTGCGGCGGCTGGACGTCGCCGACCGGATCTGCCTGGGGTCGTTCTCCGACGCGCGGATCGCCGCCGCCCGCCGGCTGTTCGGGCCCACGGTGTGCACCTCGCTGGGCCCGCGCGGGGTCGCCGCCCTGCGCCTGTCGTCCTACTCCCCCCGGGCGGCCGGCCTGGTGCGCATCCAGGCCGGCTGCGCCCAGGTGCCCCTGCAGCTGGGCGGGCGGGCCCTGGTCGACGAGCGGTTCCTGGCCGCCGCGCACGCCCGTGGCCTGCAGGTGCACGTCTGGACGGTCAACACCGAGGAGGAGACGACCGCGATGCTCGACCTCGGCGTGGACGGCGTCATGACCGACCGCCCGGCGATGCTGCGCGAGCTGCTGGAGAAGCGCGACCAGTGGGTGGCGCGGTGAGCATGGGTGCGCGGGTCCGGGCCTGGCGGCCGCCGGCGCCACCGCTGCCGGACGACGTCGCGCACCTGGTCGGCCCCGACGACCCGGAGTGGTTCGCCCGCGAACTGGCCATCGCCGCCACCCCGCCGTGGTGGTTCTGGCGGTTCGCGCTGCGGTGGCTCTCCTGGCTGCCCAGCGTCTTCGGCCGGATCCAGGTGACCGGGTCGATCCCCGAGGAGTGGCGGGACGGCCCGCTGCTGCTGGCGGTCAACCACATCGGGGACTTCGACACGTTCGTCGTCGCCGCCGCGCTGCACAAGGCCGGCGTCACCCCGCGGTTCATGGCCACCGGCGGCATCATGCGCGCGCCGGTCGTCGGCCCGCTGCTGGAGCGCGCCGGCGGCATCCGGGTGGACCGCGGCACCGACGTCGCCGCGCACGCGCTCACCGTCACCCAGGTGGCCCTGGCCCACGGCGGCCACGTCGTCGCCTATCCCGAGGGCCGGGTCGGCCTGACGCCCGACGGGTGGCCCGAGCGCGGCCGGACAGGGCTGGCCCGGATGGCGCTGGCCGCCGACGTGCCGGTGATCCCGGTCAGCCAGTGGGGCGCCCACGAGCCGCTGCAGTACGCCAACGACTGGGGCAAGCTGCGGACCCTGCTGCGCGCGTTCTGGCGGCAGCCGGCGCTCAAGGTGCACATCGGCCCGGCCGTCTTCTTCGAGGACCTGCAGCCGGGCCGGGTCGGCGACGCCAACCGGGCGCGCACCCGCATCGCCGCGGCGATCACCCGGGGCCTGGCGCCGCTGCGCGCCGGGGAGCCGGCCGACCGGCCCGCCTTCGTGGACCCGACCCGGCCGACGACGGCGACGGCGGCGTTCCCGGGCGGCGTCGTCCCGGACGACATCAGGTGACCGGTCCTGCGCGCGCCGGGAAGCGCAGCACCGTCGGTCACGGCGTGGCCGACCACCGGCGAGGACACCCCGTGACCGGCGCGTGCTGGACCGGCCCCCCCACGGCTGACACCCTGCGCCCGTGACGACGGCCGCCACCCCGACCGCCCCCTCCACCGACCGCGCCCTGCGCCGCGAGCGGTTCGGCTGGTACTCCTACGACTGGGCGATGTCGGTGTTCAACACCAGCGTCACCACCGTCTTCCTGGGCCCCTACCTCACGGCGATCGCCGAGGAGGCCGCCGGGCCCGACGAGCGCCTGTCGTTCCTCGGCCTGTCGATCGCCGCCGGCAGCTGGTTCTCCTACGTCCTGTCGGCGTCGGTGCTGCTGCAGGTGCTCGTGCTGCCGCTCACCGGCGCCGTCGCCGACCGCACCGGCCGCAAGCGGGAGATGCTGGCCGGCTTCGCCTTCCTCGGCGCGCTGGCGACCACCGGGCTGTACTTCGCCGGGGACGGCCGGTGGTTGCTGGGGGCGGCGCTGTTCGTGGTCGCCAACATCAGCTTCGGCGCGGCGACGGTCGTCTTCTACTCCTGGCTGCCGGACCTGGCCGGCCCCGACGAGCGGGACGCCGTCTCCAGCCGCGGCTGGGCGTTCGGGTACGTCGGCGGGGCGCTGCTGCTCGCCGTCCACCTCGGGCTCGTGGTGGGCGCCGAGGGGCTCGGCCTGACCACCGGCGAGGCGGTGCGGATCTGCCTGGCCACGGCCGGCCTGTGGTGGGGCGGGTTCACCGTGTTCACGGTGTCGCGGCTGCGCAACCGCCCGGTGCGCGACCCCGACGCGGTCGGCAGCCGCAGCGGCTTCCGCCAGCTGGCCACGACCCTGCGGGAGATGCGGGCGTTCCCGCTCACGCTGTGGTTCCTCGGCGCGTACCTGCTGTTCAACGACGGCGTCCAGACCGTCATCGCGCTGTCGGCCACGTACGCCACCGAGGAGCTGGGCCTGGACCAGTCGGTGCTCACCGGCGCGATCCTCATGGTGCAGGTGGTGGCGGTCGCCGGGGCGCTGGGCCTGGGCCGGCTGGCCGCCCGCTACGGCGCCAAGCGGGTCGTGCTGGGCAGCCTGGTGGCCTGGATCGGCGTGCTGGTCGCCGCGTTCTTCCTGCAGGCCGGCGCGGTCGGCCAGTTCTACGCGTTGGCCGCCGTCATCGGCCTGGTCCAGGGCGGCACCCAGGCGCTGTCCCGGTCGCTGTTCAGTCAGCTGATCCCGGCGGGCAAGGAGGCCGAGTACTACGGCTTCTACGAGATCAGCGACCGCGGCACCAGCTGGCTCGGGCCGCTGGCCTTCGGCCTCACCTACCAGCTGACCGGCTCCTACCGGCTGGCGATCGTCAGCCTCGTCGTCTTCTTCGTGGCCGGCTTCGCCGCGCTGGCCGCGCTGCCCATCCGCCGCGCGGTCGTCGCGGCGGGCAACCCCGTCCCGGAGCGTTTGTGACCGAGCCGGCGAGGTCACCCGAGGACACAGCACCTCAGGGAACGGTGCCGACGAGCGCCAGCGAGGAGGCAGCGTGACCCCTCCCCTCGACTCCGACGCCCGCACCGAGCGCCGGCTGGTCTCCGTCCCCGTCGCCGGGGACCGCCGCCGCCACCCGGCGCCGGCACACCTGCGGTTCTTCCACGGCCCGATGGACTGCGGGAAGTCGACCCTCGCGCTGCAGGTCGACCACAACCAGAGCCGGCAGGGACGGCGGGGGCTGCTGCTGACCCAGGGGGACCGCTCCGCCCGCCCGCAGATCAGCTCCCGGGTCGGGCTGTGCCGGGAGGCGATCGAGGTCGACGCCGGCACCGACCTGCGGCTGCTGGTCCGCGACTCCTGGGCGGTCGGCGACCGGGTGGACTACCTGATCGTCGACGAGGCCCAGTTTCTCACCGACGCGCAGGTCGACCAGCTCGCCGAGCTCGTCGACGAGTCGCACGTCGACGTCTACGCCTTCGGCCTGACCACGGACTTCCGCACCCGGCTGTTCCCCGGCACCCAGCGGCTGCTGGAGGTCGCCGACGACGTCCAGCGGGTCCAGGTGGAGGTGCTGTGCTGGTGCGGGCTGCCCGGCCTGCTCAACGCCCGGGTGGTGGACGGCGCCATGGTGCGCGAGGGCGCGACGGTCGTCGTCGCCGACACCGCGCCCACGCCGGCCCCCGACGAGACGGGCCCCGACCCCGAGGTGCACTACCAGGTGCTGTGCCGGCGGCACCACGTCCTGGGCCAGCTCGGGCCGACGGCCGCGGGCCCCGGGCAGCTCGCCCTGCCCTGACCTACCCCATCGGGGGGTGGCCGCGGGCTCCTATACCACCCCATGCGATGATTTCGAACCGACTCTGCGGAATCTCTCCGCGAAATCTGTCGTTGGTCCTTTCGACTCCCTCGCCGGGTGGGTAACCCCCCGTCCAGCGACGTCGAGAACCGACCGACACCACCAGCACGAGAGGACGGTGTGCCATGGGCGAGCGTTCCCTGCGGGGCAGCCGACTGGGCAGCGTGAGCTACGAGACCGAGCGGAACACCGCACCGATCGAGCGCCAGTACGTGGAGTACCGGTGCCCCTCGGGCCACCTGTTCACCGTGCCCTTCGCGGATGACGCCGAGGTGCCCGACACCTGGGAGTGCAAGTTCGACGGCTCCGCCGCCAAGCTCGTGGGTGGCGCCGAGCCGGCTCCCAAGAAGGTCAAGCCCCCGCGGACGCACTGGGACATGCTCCTGGAGCGTCGCTCGGTGGACGACCTCGAGGAGGTCCTGGCCGAGCGGCTCGAGGTGCTCCGCGGCCGGCGGACCCGCGCCAGCTGAGCTGAGGGCCCGCCTCCCGGAGGCAGGCGGACCGACGGAACGGCCCCGGTGGGACTCCCCACCGGGGCCGTTCCGCGTCCGGAGCCCGACGACTCCCGCTCCCCCGGCCGGTCCGACCTGCCGCGGGCCGGCCAGCGAGTCGTCGGCCAGCGAGCCGACGGCTAGCGAGTCGGCCCGTCCTGGACCTGGCCCTCGACGACCCCGCCCTCGACGACCCCGCCTTCGACGACCCCGCCCTCGACGACCTGGCCTTCGACGACCCGGCCCTCGACGACCAGCGGCCGGTCCGCAGGCGGCGGCCCGGCATACCGGACCTCCTCGACGCGTCGGCTGCGGACGTGCACCGGGCCGCGCAGCTGCACGGGCAGTCGGTTGGCGAGCACCCGGCCCAGGACGGCGCGCACCAGGAACCGGGTGGGCGGGAGCAGGCACAGCAGGCCGACCAGGTCCCCGAGGAAGCCCGGCAGCACCATGAGCAGCCCGCCCAGGCCGATCAGCCCGGCGTCGCCGAGGGCGCGGCCCGGGAGCCGGCGGTCCCGGGCGCGGTCGCGCAGCTCGGACAGCGCCCGGGTGCCCTGCCGGGCCAGCAGCGCCCAGCCCAGCGCGCTGGTGGCCAGCGTCGCCAGCAGGGTCCAGCCGACCCCGATCCAGCTCGCGACCAGCACGAAGACGACGACCTCGGCCAGGGCGAACAGCCCGGCTGCGATGCGCACGCGGCGACCCACGGCTCTCCTCTGCCCGCCCGGCGCGTGCGGCCCCGGCCCGCCTACCGGACCGCGGTCGACCGCCCGCCGTCGCGGACCCGTCCCGGCACGGGGCGGCGGACCCGGCCCGGCAACCAGTCGGCCAGCCGGTCCTGCAGGCCCCACCAGGTGACCCGTACCAATGCCTCTCCAACGATCGAACCGCTCATCTTGCTCCTGCCGAACGCCCGTTCGGTGAAGGTGATCGGCACCTCGACCACGCGGGCCCCGGCGCGGACGGCGCGCCAGGCCCAGTCGACCTGGAAGCAGTAGCCCTGGCTGGCCACGTCGTCGAAGGGCAGCCGGTCGACCAGCGCGGCCCGCACCGCGCGGAACCCGCCGGTGGCGTCGGCGAGCGGCAGCCGCAGGGCCCAGCGGGTCCACAGGTTGCCCGCCCGGGACAGCAGCAGCCGGTGCGCCGGCCAGTCCTCCACCCGGCCGCCGGGCACGTACCGGGAGCCCAGCGCCAGGTCGGCGCCCTCCAGCGCGGCCAGCAGGGCGGGCAGCTGCTCGGGGTGGTGGGAGCCGTCGGCGTCCATCTCGACCAGGACGTCGTAGCCACGCGCCCGCCCCCACCGGAAGCCGGCCACGTAGGCCGGCCCGAGCCCGGCCTTCACGGTGCGGCGCAGCACGTGCACCCGCGGGTCGAGGGCGGCCAGCTTCTCGGCGAGCTCCCCGGTGCCGTCCGGCGAGCCGTCGTCCACCACCAGGGCGTGCGCCGCGGGGACGCTGCGGTGCAGCCGCTCGAGGATCGGCTCGAGGTTGTCCACCTCGTCGTAGGTGGGGACGACGACGAGGACCCGCGCCGCGGTCACGCCGAGCTCCGCCGGGCGCGACGGCGGACGGCCGCGGGCACGACCACGGCCAGCAGCGCCCCCGCCGCCAGCGCGCTCAGCCCCCACTCCGGCCCGGCGCCGAGCCGCTCGGCCACGGTGGTCGAGTCGCGCTGGGCGACGTCCTCGACGAAGACCGCCGGCTCGAACAGCTCCGAGCGGGCCGCCAGGGACCCGTCGGGGGCGACGATCGCCGAGATGCCGCTGGTGGCGGCGACCAGGACGGTGCGGCCGAACTCCACCGCGCGCAGCCGGCTGGCGGCCAGCTGCTGCTCGCTCTCGTCGGTGTAGCCGAAGGTGGCGTTGTTGGTCTGGACGACGACCATCCCGGCCCCCGCCCGGACCACGTCGCGCACCAGCCCGTCGTAGACGACCTCGAAGCAGATGAGGTCGCCCACCTGCGCGCCGCCGGCCTCCAGCACCCCGACCTCGGTGCCGTGCACGAAGTCCCGCCGGATCAGGTCGACCTTGTCGCTGAACAGGCGGAAGAAGCTCCGGGCCGGCACGTACTCGCCGAAGGGCACGGGGTGGCGCTTGACGTAGGTGTCCCCGGGCCCGGTCTCGGGGTCCCAGACGATGCCGGTGTTGCTGATGTACCGCCCCGGGCCGTCGACGACCGCGCCGACCAGGATCGGCGCGCCGACGGCCTCGGCGGCCCGGCTGATCGCGCGCGCGGCGTCGGCGTTGAGGTAGGGGTCGATGTCGGAGCTGTTCTCGGGCCACACGACGAGGTCCGGCTGCGGCCGCTCGCCCGCCGCGACCGCCTCGGCCAGCTCCACGGTGCGGGTGACGTGGTTGTCCAGGACCGC
Source organism: Geodermatophilus sp. SYSU D00965 (assembly GCF_054050075.1). Classification (NCBI taxonomy): domain Bacteria; kingdom Bacillati; phylum Actinomycetota; class Actinomycetes; order Geodermatophilales; family Geodermatophilaceae; genus Geodermatophilus; species Geodermatophilus sp. SYSU D00965. The sequence continues at coordinate 121,815 of NZ_JBJGYQ010000011.1, forward strand.
CCGCCGCCGCTCGTTGAACTCCAGGCCGGGCTGGGGCACGTCGCCCTGGACGACGGCGACGGTGCGCGTCGGGCCGCCGTCGGTCAGCGACGGGCCGGGCAGGGGCGCCCAGGCCAGCCAGCCCAGCAGCGGCACCGCGACCGCGCCGGCGAGCGCGAGCACCGCCGCCCGCAGCCCGGCGTCCCGGCCGGCCCGCGGCGGAGCCCCCCGGGCGGCCCGCCGCGCGGTCAGGCGCAGCACCCCGGCGGCCAGCAGCGTGCCGGTGAGCGCGACGGCGAAGCCGACCAGCGGCACCCCGCCGTAGGCGGCCAGGGAGAGGAACGGGCCCTCGGTCTGGCTCAGCCCCAACCGGCCCCAGGGGAACCCGCCCAGGGGCAGCCGGCCGCGCAGCGCCTCGTCAGCCACCCACAGCGCCGCCGCCCACAGCGGCCACAGCGGCAGCCGGGACGTCGCCGCGGTGGCCGCACCGAGCAGCGCGACGAACAGCGCCTGCGACACCGCCAGGGCCAGCCACGGGAAGGCGCCGACGTAGATGCCGCTCCACGACAGCAGCGGCACGAAGAAGGTCAGGCCGCAGACCAGGCCCAGCCAGGCGCCCGCGCGGGCGCGCTGTCCGGCGACGGCGAGGGCGAGGGCGGCCACGCCCAGCGGCGCCAGCGGCCACAGGCCCCAGCCGGGGAAGGCCAGCAGCAGCAGTCCTCCGCCGGCGGCGGCCAGCATCGTGCGCCAGGGCAGGCGGCGGCGGGACGGGGATGCCGGCCGCGGTGTCTCGGAGGGGCGCTCCAGCGTGCCGGAGGCGACTGCGCCCACCGTCGCCTCCCGTGCTCGTGCGCTTCCCGGGCCCGGGCGGGTCGCACCGGGCCGCGACCGCCGGCGCCGTTGCCGCGGTCCGCGCCCAGCATCCCATCCCGGCGCGGCCGGACGGCGCCCCCGAGGTCGGGGTGCGTCGTCCGCGCCGGGACTCCGGTCGGCGCCGGCGGCTCCCGCGCTCGGGTGGTCGCACCTTCGGGCCGGCCGGCCGGTCGCTGGCGGCGATCGGGCGGCCGTTGTCTGGTGGTGCGGACCCGGACGGGCCCCGCCGGGTGCCCGGACCGCGCTCCCCCGGCCAGCCGCCGGCGCTCACGACCCGGGCTGCGGACGGCGGGCGCCGTCCGCGCGGCCTGAGGGCCCGCACGACTGGTCCGGGGAGGCACGTGCCGGTGCTCCCGGAGTGGAACTGCAGGCACTGTAAGAAGTGCGCCGACAGGCGCGCCCGCCTCTGGAGGGGCTCGTGACGAACTGTGACCTGTTCGTTACGGCGTGGCGCCTGGACAGCCCCGCGGGGTCAGGCCGGACCGGGGACGACGAGGGCGGCGGTGGCCTCCACGACAGTCACTGGCGGGTCCAGCACGGCGGCCGCCGAGGGGCCCCGCTCCGGCTGCGCGCGGGCCACCACGCGCGCGGTGCAGCGCAGCTCGCGGCTGCGCCGGCCGATCCGGACCACCTCGGCGGTCGCCTCCAGCACGTCCCCGGCCTGCACCGGGGCGAGGAAGCGCACGTCCGAGTACCCGGCCAGCAGCCCCTCGTCGCCGTCGAGCACGATCGCGACCTCGGTGGCGACGTCGCCGAACAGGCCGAGCGTGTAGGCGCCGTCCACCAGGTTCCCGCCGTAGTGGGCGTGGCTGGAGGGCACGTACCGGCGGTGGGTGACGGTCAGCCCCAGGCGGGGGTCGGGCTCGGTCATGCGGCGGCTCCGGTCGGGACGAGGGCGGACACGAGGTAGCTGGCGACCTCACCGGGCGTCGTCCCCCGGCCGAAGACCTTGTCGACGCCGAGGTCGCCGGCCATCGCCGGGTCGAAGCGCGGGCCGCCGACGACCAGCAGCGGGCGGTCCTCCCCCATCGCCTCGCGGAAGGCGGCGGCCAGCTCGCGGGTGTTGCGCAGGTGGGCGTCGCGCTGGGTGACCACCTGGGAGACCAGGACGGCGTCGGCCCGCGCCGCCCGCGCCCGCGCGACCAGCTCCGGCACGCTCACCTGCGCGCCGAGGTTGGCCACCTCCAGCTCCCGGTAGTACTCCAGGCCCTTCTCCCCCGCGAAGCCCTTGAGGTTGAGGATCGCGTCGATGCCGACGGTGTGCGCATCCGTGCCGATGCACGCGCCCAGCACGACCAGCTTGCGGCGCAACCCGGTGCGGATCGCCGCGTTCACCTCGGCCGGGGAGAGCAGCGGGTAGGCCCGCTCCTCCACGGCCACCGCGTCGAGGTCGACGAGGTGCCGCACGCTGCCGTAGACGACGAAGAAGGTGAACCCCTCCCCCATCCCGTGGCTGTGCACGACCATCGCCGGGTCGATGCCCATCTTGTTCGCCAGCTGCAGGGCGGCGCCGTCGGCCCGCGGGCCCGGGGGCACCGGCAGGGTGAACGACAGCTGGACCATCCCGTCGCCGGTGGTGTCCCCGTACGGGCGGACCACGGTCACCTCGTCAGGCACGGGTCACCTCCCGCTCGAGCAGCTCCAGCGCCGGGTTGTACGCCTCGGGGCCGAGGCGGACGACGCCGTCGAGGCCCTTGCCCCGGTCCGGCGGCCGCCTGGTGATGCCGAAGGTGCCGTCGGCGATCGCCTCCAGCAGGCCCTCGTCGGCGATCCGCTCCAGCAGCTGCACCGCCTCGGTGAGCACGGTGTGCGCGCGGCGGTCGATGAAGCCGCCCTTCGGGGGCGCGAAGTCCTCGGTCAGCCCCCCGGCGGCGTCCAGGACGTAGCGCACGTTGCGCAGGGCGAGGTCCCGGTCGGACAGCCACGGGGTGACCACGGCCTCGGTCATCATCCCGACCAGCAGGATGCCCTGGCCGGTGAGCGCGCCGGCCAGGTTGAAGAACCCGTCGAGCAGGTAGCCGCGGAAGACGTCGCCGGTCATGTGCTTGGTCGGCGGCATCCACTTCAGCGGTGCGTCGGGGAACAGCGCCCGGGCGAGCATCGCGTGCGCCAGCTCCAGCCGGAACGACTCCCGCCGGTCCGGGTCGATCTCGAAGGCGTGCCCGAGCCCCAGCTGCCAGTCCTCGAGGCCGGCCTCCTTGGCCAGGGTCTCGTTGAGCAGCTGGCTGACGGTGACGGTGTGCGCCTCGTCGACGGCGTCGGCGGTGGTGAGGTAGTTGTCCTCGCCGGTGTTGATGACGATCCCGGCGCGGGCGTGGACCATCCGGCTGAACCGCTGGTCGACGAAGGTGCGCTGCGGGTTGATGTCGCGGAAGAGGATCCCGTACATCGCGTCGTTGAGCATCATGTCCAGCCGCTCCAGCCCGGCCAGGACGGCGATCTCGGGCATGCACAGGCCGGACGCGTAGTTGGTGAGCCGGACGTAGCGGCCCAGCTCCGCGCCGACGTCGTCCAGCGCGGCCCGCATGAGCCGGAAGTTCTCCTGGGTGGCGTAGGTGCCGGCGTAGCCGGTGCGGGTGGCGCCCTCGGGCACGTAGTCCAGCAGCGACTGCCCGGTGGAGCGGATGACCGCGATGACGTCGGCGCCGGCCCGGGCGGCGGCCTGCGCCTGCGGGATGTCCTCGTGGACGTCGCCGGTGGCCACGATCAGGTAGATCCACGGCCGCCGCGGCGGGTCGCCCAGCCGGGCGACGAGCTCCTCGCGGCGGGCACGGTTGGCGTCGATCCGGGCGATGCCGGCGCCCACCGCGGCCCGGGCGGCCTCCCGCGCCCGCTCGGCGTCCGTTCCCGTCGGGATCTCGAACCGGGCGGTGCCGGCGCCGACGTCCTCGGCGAGCTCCTGCAGGGACCCGCCCGAGGCGAGCGCGTGCCACACCGGCAGCGCGACGCCGGACTCCAGGCCCACCTGCTCCCGGACGGCGTCCACCACCCGGTTCACCCACGGCACCCGGTCGGTCCCCGCCCCGTTGCCGGTGACCGGGTCGGTGCCGGTGAGCCCGGCCAGCCGCAGCACCGCCCGCTCGACGGAGACGGTGGTGTGCCGCCGGGCGAGGTCCACGACGGGCTGCGCCGCCCGGACGGCGAGCTCCCGTGCCCGCGCCACCAGCACCGGGTCCAGCTCCAGCACCGGTCCCCTCCGCCGGTCCCCGGGAGGACCGGCGTCTCCGGACCGGCGGTTTCCGCGGAAACCGTCGCGTTCCTCGGTCATGGCGTCGCTCCGATCGGTTCGCCGTCGACCAGCAGGGCGCGGCAGGCCGGGCGGGCCCGCTCGGCGAGGACGGCGGAGAGGGTCTGCGCCGTCTCCCACAGCGCCAGGTCCGCGGGCGCGCCGACGGCCAGCGGGCCCGCGGGGTGCTCGGCGCGGGCGGCGTGCCAGCCGCCGTGGGTGGCCGCGTCGAAGGCGTCGAACGGCCGCAGGCCCGAGGTCGGCGTGCGGTGGTCGACCGCCGCGTGCACCCCGCCCCACGGGTCCAGCGGGGTGACCGGCGCGTCGCTGCCGATCGCCAGCGCGACCCCGGCGTCGGACAGGTCGGCGAACGGGTTGCAGTTCCGCGCCCGCTCCGCCCCGAGCCGCTCGGCGTACATGCCGGACGGACCGCCCCAGGCCGCGTCGAAGGCGGGCTGGACGCTGGCGACCATGCCCCAGTCGCGCATCCGCTCGACCGCCGCCGGGTCGGCCATCTCCACGTGCTCGAGCCGGTGGCGGCAGGCGCGCACGGCGGCCCGGCCCAGCTCCTCGACGACCGCGCCGACCGCGGTGAGCACCTGCGCGACCGCGGCGTCCCCGATGCAGTGGAAGCCGGCCTGCACCCCGGCGAGGGTGCAGGCGCGCACGTGGTCGACCAGCGACGCGGTCGCGAAGCGCAGCGCCCCCGCGGTGCCGGGCGCGTCGGCGTACGGCGCGCTCAGCGCGGCGGTGTGCGAGCCGAAGGCGCCGTCGCAGAAGAGGTCTCCCCCGGCACCGGCCAGGTCCAGCTCGGCGACGACGGCCAGGCCGCCGCGCTCGGCGAGCTCGCCCCAGTAGCCCAGCACCCGCGGGCCCGGGGTCTCGCCGGCCAGCGCGAGGAGCCCGGCGAGGTCGTCGGCGCCGGACACCTCGGGGCCGGCCATCTCGTGCAGGCTGCCGATGCCCAGGGCGGCCGCGGCGGCGAGCGTGGCGCGCTGCGCGGCCCGGCGCTGGCCGGCGTCCACCGCGCCGTAGGCGGCCTGCCGCGCGGCGTGGTGGGCGTCCAGCCGCAGCCGCCCGTCGGGGGCGAACCCGGGCAGCTGCGCGATCCCCGGCACCCGGTCCAGCAGCGCGGTGGAGACCGTGGCCGAGTGGACGTCGACCCGCGCCAGGTAGGCCGGCCGGTCGCCGACGACGGCGTCGAGGTCGTGCCGGGTGAGCCCGCGGCCCTCCGGCCAGGTGGTCTCGTCCCACCCGGTGCCCAGCAGGATCCCGTCCGCGGCGGTGGCCGCGTGCTCGCCGACCGACGACACGGCCGCCTGCAGGCTCACGCTCGAGTGGAGGTCGAGCCCGGTGAGCGCCAGTCCGGTCGCCGTGGCGTGCACGTGCGCGTCGACGAACGCCGGGGTGAGCAGCGCCCCCTCCCCCGGCAGCACCCGGTCGGCGGGCGCGGCGTCGGCGGCGTCGCCGAGCCAGGCGATCCGGCCGTCCTCCACGCGCACCGCCCGGCCGGGCCGGTCGCCGACGGTCACGTCGGTGACGAGCAGGCTCATGCGCTCACCCGGGGGTCGATCAGGGCCCGCACGCCCGGGGTGGTCCGGTAGAGGTCCAGGGCCAGGGCGGCGTGCCCCGGCGTGTAGCCGTTCCCGATCAGCATGGTCACGTCTGCCGCCATCCCCTCCGCTCCGAGCGCCGCCCGCGCGAAGGACGTCGCCATGGAGAAGAAGACCACGGTGCCGCCGTCGGCCGTCGCGAGGACCGCCCCGTGCTCGGCGCCCGGCGCGTCGACGCAGACGACGGCGACCTCGGCCGGGGTGCCGACGGCCGCGGCGACCGCGAGCGGGTCGGTGGCGTCGGCGACGACGACCCGGCCGGCCAGGCCGGTCGCGGACAGCGCCGCGGCCTCGCGCTCGTCGCGGACCAGGCCGGTCAGCTCGGTGGCGCCCGCGGCCCGGGCGGCGGCCAGGCTGAGGCAGCCGGACTTGCCCGCTGCTCCGAGGACGACGACCGACCGCGCGCCCGTCCGCTCGACCACCCGGGCGGTGGCCGCCGGGGCCCCGCACACGTCGAGCAGCGCGAGGGACACCGCGTCGGGCAGGTCGTCGGGCAGGACGGCGGCGATGGAGCGGGCGAACAGGATCGCCGTCCCGGCGGCCGGGACCTGCTCGGAGCGCCCGTCCCAGCCGGCCAGGCCGTCGGTGATCCGCAGCGGGGTGAGGGTCAGCGAGACCAGCGTGGCCACCCGGTCCCCCACGCGCAGGCCCAAGGGGGAGGCCTCCCCCACCGCGTCGACGACGCCGAGCAGCATCCCGCCGGAGCCGGTGACCGGGTTCTGCACCTTCCCGCGGGTGGCGGCGATCTCCACGACGGCCGCCCGGACCGCCGCGCCGTCCCCGCCGCAGGCCTCCGACAGCTGCCGGAACGACGCCGCGTCGAGGTTCAGCCGCTGCACCGCCACGCGCACCTCGTCGGGGCCGATCGCCGGGTCGGGGTCCAGGCGGTCGGCGGCCTGCGGCAGCACGCCGGGCGGCGCCAGCACCCGGTGGACCCCGAGTGCGCGGGCCACGTCTGTCGCCATGTACGCCTCCATCGCCGGAGAACCTAGCGCGAACCGTGCCGCAGACCGAAGTTCTTCCCGTACAGTCCCTCGGACAGCGGAGAAAGCGAGGCACCGGCCGTGCTGGAGCAGCCGTACGAGTACACCGCCCGGGAGCTCACCGAGCCAGACTGGCGTCGCCTGCCGGGCTTCGCCGGGGTCTCCGAGACCGAGTGGCGCAGCGCCCAGTGGCAGCGGGCGCACTGCGTGAAGAACGTCCGTCAGCTGTACGGCGTCTACGGCGACCTGCTCGACGACGCCTTCTACGCCGACGTCGAGGCCGACCAGGCCGGCCGGGCGACGATGTCGCTGCTGCTGCCGCCGCAGATGCTCAACACGATGGTCCCCGACGCGGTGCCGGACGCCGCGGCGCTGCGCGCGGACCCGGTGCGCCGCTACATGCTGCCGGTCGCCTCCGACCGGCTGCCCGGGGCCGCGGCCAGCCACCCGTACGCGGCCCGCGACTCGCTGCACGAGCACGAGATGTGGGCCGTCGAGGGGCTCACCCACCGCTATCCGACCAAGGTGCTCGCCGAGCTGCTGCCGACCTGCCCGCAGTACTGCGGCCACTGCACCCGGATGGACCTGGTGGGCAACTCCACCCCCGCCGTCGCCAAGCTGCGGTTCGCCCGCAAGCCGGTCGACCGGCACGCCGCCATGCTGGAGTACCTGCGGGCCACCCCCGGCGTGCGCGACGTCGTCGTCTCCGGCGGGGACGTGGCCAACCTGCCGTTCCGGACCCTCAAGGCGTTCGTCTCCGGCCTGCTGGAGATCGAGTCGGTGCGCGACATCCGGCTGGCGTCCAAGGCGCTGATGGGGCTGCCGCAGCACTGGCTGCAGGACGACGTCGTCGCGGGCATGACCCGGCTGGCCCGCACGGCGCGGGACCGCGGCGTGGCGCTGGCCGTGCACACCCACGTCAACGCCGCGCAGCAGGTGACGCCGCTGGTGGCCGAGGCGGCCCGGGCGATGCTCGCGGCGGGGGTGCGCGACGTGCGCAACCAGGGCGTGCTGCTGCGCGGGGTGAACGCCACCGCGCCGGCCCTGCTGGACCTGTGCTTCGCGCTGCTCGACGGCGCCGGCATCACGCCCTACTACCTCTACATGTGCGACATGGTGCCCAGCGCCGAGCACTGGCGGGTGTCGCTGGCCGAGGCGCAGGTCCTGCAGCACGACATCATGGGCTACCTGCCCGGCTTCGCGACGCCGCGGATCGTCTGCGACGTCCCCTACGTCGGCAAGCGCTGGGTGCACCAGGTCGCCGAGTACGACCGCGAGCGCGGGATCAGCTACTGGACGAAGAACTACCGCACCGGCATCGAGCGGGCCGACGAGGACGCCCTCGACCGCCGCTACACCTACTACGACCCGATCGCCACGCTGCCCGAGAGCGGCCGGGCCTGGTGGCGGGCCCGCGGGGTGTGGGCGGACGGGTGGAGCGGGGCCGCCGACGTGGCCGCGGCCGCCTCCCGGCAGGCCTCGCTGACCGACTGAGGCAGGACCCCCGGGACGGGCCGGCTCCGGGTGGCCGGGGCCCGTGCCCGGCGGTAGGCAGAGCGGGTGAGCGACGGCGGGGAGTGGTGCACCCCTCGCCTGCGGCTGCGGCCGTGGACCACCCGCCGCGACGACCTGGCCCGGCTGACCGACCTGTACGGCCGTGACGAGGTCACCCGCTGGCTGGGCGGGACGCCGTCCCTCACGCCGGTCGAGCTCGTGGCCCGCTGGGCGGCGGTCTGCGCCGACGCGCGGTTCGGGGTGTGGGCGGTCGAGGTCGCTTCGTCCGGGCGGGTGGCCGGCACGGTGCTGCTCAAGCCGCTCCCCGAGGGCGTCGGCGAGGTGGAGGTGGGCTGGCACCTGCACCCGGACTGCTGGGGGCACGGGTACGCCACCGAGGCCGCGCGGGCGGTCATCGACCACGCCTTCGCCGCCGGCGTGCCGGAGGTCTACGCGGTCGTGCGGCCGGGCAACACGCCGTCCCTGGCGGTGTGCCGGCGGCTGGGCATGCAGCCGCTGGGCCGGATGCGCCGCTGGTACGACGTCGAGCTGGAGGTGTTCCGGCTGATGGCCCCGCCGGTCGTCGACTGAAGGAGGACCCCGTCCTCCCCACCCTTCGCACGCTCAGGGCGGGACCCGGGACGGGGCCACGGTGAGGCTCTGCAGGGGGCCGGGCCGTGTCAGCGGGCGGCGCGGCGGCGGGCGAGCCGGGCCCGGAGGCGGGCCACCGGGTGCGGGCGGTGCACCGTCGGCTTGAGGCCGCGCACGTCGTGGTGGTCGAGCGCCACCGCCTCCTCCGGGGTCGGCGCGGTGCCGCCCAGGTGCGCCGGCAGCCACCAGCGGTCGTCGGGCCCGGCCGGCTGCTGGGGATAGGTCCGCTGCGCCTCGTCGACCAGCTCCTCCATGGCCGCCCGGATCCGGCGGAGCAGCTGCTGGGTCTTCTCCCCCGGCTGCGGGACCAGCGGCTCGCCGAGGACGACGGTGATCGCGACGTCCCGCCTGAGGTCGACGGGGTGGTGCTTGGTGGCGATCCGCTGGCCCCCCCAGACCGCCGCCGGGATGACCGGCACGCCGGCGTCGATCGCCATGCGGGCCGCGCCGGCCTTGAGGTCCTTGACCACGAAGCTGCTGCTGATCGTCGCCTCGGGGAAGATCCCGACGACCTCGCCGTCCTTGAGCGCGCGCACGGCGGACTCGAAGGCGGCCGTGCCGGCCCGGCGGTCGACCGGGATGTGGTGCATGGCCCGCATGAACGGCCCGGAGAGCCGGGAGGCGAACACCGACTCCTTGGCCATGAACCGCACCAGCCGCCGCTGCGGCAGCGCGGCCAGCCCGAGGAAGGTGAAGTCCAGGAAGCTGACGTGGTTGCTGCAGACGATCGCGCCGCCGCTGGTCGGCACGTGCTGGGAGCCGCGCACGGTGAACCGGAAGCGCAGCAGCCGGAAGACGAGCAGGACCAGCCGGATGACCCACCGGTAGGCGCGGTCCCGCCGGCCGGGGTGCGGCCCGAGCAGGTCCCGGCGGACGACGTCACGCCAGCGGGCGGTGTCCATGGCGGGACGATAACGGGCGGTTCCCGGGGGCCGCGCCGGTGCCCGGCTCAGTCCTGGGTGACCTCCACCGCGGCGCGCACGACGGCGGCGAGGTCGCCGGTCTCCCGGTGCACCCGGCGCTGCAGGTCCGCCCCGGTGCCCCGGGACAGGAGGGCGGCGACGCCGGCCTCCACCCGGTCGGCGTCGCCGGCGTCGGTGAGGGCGGGCCGGACGTGGTCGACCAGGGCCCCGACGACGTCGGCGGCCGGCGCGGGGCGGCCGGTGACCGGGTGCACGAGGTCCCCGGCCAGCCCGGAGCGGCCGGCCCGCCAGGCGGCGACGCGGATCAGCTCGCTGCGGACGGCGGGCGCGGGCACACCGGCGCGCCACTCCCGGGCGGCGGTCTCCACCAGGCCGCGGACCAGGCCGGCCAGGGTGACGGTGTCCTCGGCCCGGAGCGGGACGTCGGCGACGCGCACCTCGACCGTCGGCCACCGCTCGGACAGGCGGGCGTCGAAGTAGACCATCCCGGTGTCGACGATGGTGCCGGTCGCGACCAGCTCCTCGATCAGCCGGTGGTAGGCGCCGGCGTCGGCGAACAGCTCGGTGGGTCCCGAGGAGGGCCAGCGGTTCCAGGCCTGCGAGCGGAAGCTGGCGTGGCCGCTGTCCCGGCCCAGCCAGAACGGCGAGTTGGCGCTCATCGCGGTGAGCACGGGCAGCCAGCCGCGGATCCGGTTGAGGACGGCGACGCCCTCCTCGTCGCCGTCCACCGCGACGTGCACGTGGCAGCCGCAGCTGAGCAGCTCGACGGCGGTCAGCCCGAAGGTGTCGGTCATCGCCGCGTAGCGCTGCCCCGGCGTGGTCACCGGCTCGACGTCGACCGGGGAGCTGGCCAGGGCCGCCACGCGCGCGCCCACCCCCCGCGCGGCGGCGTCGGCCCGGCGACGCCAGTGGCGCAGGTCCGCGGAGACGTCGGCCAGCCCGGTGCACACCCGCGTGGCGAACTCCAGCTGCTGGGCCTTGAGCTCGGGCACGAGCTGTCCCCGCGGGTCGCCGTCGTCCCCGGCGTCGGATCGGGCATCATCGCGGGGCCGCCGGTCCTCGAGGTCCCGGTCGGCCCGGTCGTGCTCGGCGACGGTCTCGCCCTCGCCCCGCCGGGCGGCGATCTCGAGCGCGGCGGGACCCAGCGGCACGGGCCGGCCGCCGGGGTCGACGACGAGCAGCTCTTCCTCCACGCCCACGGTGCGCACCCGCACATGATCACCACCGGCGGCCGGGAGCGCGTGCCGAGAGCGACGAGCCGGCGGATCCATCCCCGTTATGCCCAAGACACATCCTGAGAGATGAGCACCCCTGCGGGTGCTCCACCCCGTGGGGCACTCCCGGCCCGACCTCGCGCGATCACTGCTCCGGCGCCGCAGGCGCCGGCACCCGGAGTCGGCAAGAGCCCACGAAATAGTGTCGCGTTTTCGTTGGGGATAACGGTAGAGTTCGATCATGACGGGTGCTTGGCAGCCCGCGCTGCCGCAGATGCCGGCCCCTCCCCCGGTCCGGGCCTGGCGCCGGATCCGGCCGCCGGAGGGCTACGAGGTGCAGTGGCGCCGGCTGGCCGAGGCCGCGCTCGAGCTGGGCCTGGGGCCCGACCAGCTGGCCGAGGACGGGCTGGACCCGATCGCCGCGGCCCGGGGCTGGAAGCCCGCGACGGTGGCCCTCTACAGCAAGGTCGCCCGCTACGGCGGCATCGCGCTGCCCTCGGTGCCCACCCCCGAGCCCGAGCCCCCGACCCTGGAGTTGCGGCCGCTCCGCGAGATCCGCAGCGACGACCCGGAGCACCTGCGCACGGTCGCCTGGTGCGCCCTGGCGCTGCACTGGCCCGCCACCGTCGGGCAGTTCCGCGCGCTGCGGCGCGACCAGGTGCACCCGACCGCACGGCGGCTGCTGGTGCGCACCGAGGACGGTGAGTGGTCGGTGCCCGGCGCGCTGACCGCCTGGCACGCCTGGGAGGCCTGCCGCTCCCGCTTCCCCGCCCTCGCCGACAGCCCGTGGGTGCTGCCCGCGTTGCGCCGCGGCCCCGGGCTGGCCTCGGCGGTGGGCGGGCAGCTGTCGACCCAGGCGCTGCAGGTGACCTTCGCCAAGCACGCCGTCCGCACCGGGCACGCCCTGCGGCTGACCGCGCCGCCGGCGCGGCGGGCCTGGGCCGAGGAGCTGGCCGCGGCGTACCTGACGCTGTCCTACGACTCCTACCGGCGGCTGGCGCTGGCCGCCGGCGCCGCCCCGGTGAGCCCCCGCGGCGCGGTCCGCGCGCTGCGCAGCGTCTCCCGGGCCGCCCGGCTGGCCGGCTGACCGGCGCTCAGATCAGCGCCAGCTGCTCCGCGGCCGGGGCCGCCGCGGCCGGCCGCGGCGGGACGGCGCCGGGCAGGCTGCCGGCCGGGAAGTCGCTGTCGGCGTCCCCGGGGACCCCGCCCGGCGCGCCGTCCACCCCGCGGGCCGCTCCCCCGGCCTGCCGGTCCAGGCCGTAGCGCGCCAGCAGCGGCGCCACCCGGCCGGCCAGCCAGCGCCGGTACTCCGGGTCGACCGCGGCCCCGCGCCGGTAGAGCTGCTGGTAGCGCGGCACCAGCTGGGGGTGCTCGCGGGCCAGCCAGGCGGAGAACCACTCGCGCGCCCCCGGGCGCAGGTGCAGCGGGACGACGGTGACCCCGCTGGCGCCGGCCTCGGCGATCGCCCGCAGCGCCGCGTCGAGGTCGGCCAGCCGGTCGGTCAGCCCCGGCAGCACCGGCGCGAGGAAGACCCCGCAGGACAGGCCGGTGTCGGCGATCGCCCGGACCAGCTCCAGCCGCGCCCGCGGGCTGGGCGCCCCCGGCTCCAGCGAGGCGTGCAGCGCGTCGTCCCAGATGGCCATCGACACGCCCAGGCCGATCGGCACGTCGCGGGCCGCGGCGGCCAGCTGCGGCAGGTCCCGCCGCAGCAGCGTGCCCTTCGTCAGGATGGAGAACGGCGTGCCGGAGCCGGCCAGCGCCGCGATCACCCCGGGCATGAGCCGGTAGCGCCCCTCGGCCCGCTGGTAGGGGTCGGTGTTGGTGCCCAGCGCCACGTGCTCCCGCCGCCACGAGGCGCGGCCCAGCTCGCGGCGCAGCACGTCGACCAGGTTGGTCTTCACCACCACCTGCGTGTCGAAGTCGGTCCCGGTGTCCAGCTCCAGCCACTGGTGGGTCCCGCGGGCGAAGCAGTTGTGGCTGACCACCCCGTTGGCCACGAAGTCCCCGGTGCCGGTGGTGATGTCGACCATCGGCATCTCCCGCCCGAGGTCCTCGACCGCCGTCACCCGCAGCTCCGGGCCCCCCACGACCGCCGTGCCGACGAGGTGGGACGTGGGCAGGTCCCGGGCGCCGGCGCGCCCGGTCGCGGAGCCGATGAGGTCGAGGGCGCGGCCGGGGCCCTGCAGGACGTCCTCGGTGGTGAGCGCCGGGCGCCGTTCCCCGCCGGCGGTGACGTGCCGCCAGCCGCGGCCGGTGAGGAAGCGGTGGTCACCGCTGGCGACCAGCTCGGTCCCGTCAGCCAGCCGCACCCGGGAGGCCGGCTCCACCGTCGGCCAGTGCGCCAGGACCTCCGTGGTCACGAAGCGCCGGACGCCGTCGCGCAGCTCGGTCCCGACGATCCGGTCCCCCACGCGCAGGTCGGCGATCGGCGCCTGCCCGCCGTCGGCCAGCAGGACGAGCGTGTCGCCGGCCACGCAGTACACGCAGGCGTGCGTGCAGCCGCGGTAGGGGTTGATCGTCCAGCGGAACGGCATGGCCGAGGGGCCGGGCACCTGGTTGAGGGCGCTCTTGCTGCGCACCTCGTGGAAGGTCACGCCCGGGAACTCCGGCACCTGCACGCTGCGCAGCAGGCCCCGCGTCGTGGGCATCCCGGGCAGCGCGCCCACCTCCGGGGCATCCAGCCGCTGGGCGTCCCACCGCATGACCCCCATCCGAACACGCGTTCGAAGCCGTGTCCAGTGACGCGCGGGCCCTACAGCGGCGGGCGGTCCTCGTAGAACGTGGACAGCACCACCGTGGTGCGCGTGGTCACGTTCGCCGCCAGCCGGATCTTGTGCAGCAGCACCTCCAGCGCGTCGGGCGAGGGCACCCGCACCTTGAGGATGTAGCTCTCCACCCCGGCCACCGAGTGGCAGGCCTCGATCTCGGTCAGGTGGGCCAGCCGGGACGGCGCGTCGTCGGGCTGCGCGACGTCGATCGGCGTGATCGAGACGAACGCGGTCAGCCCCAGCCCCAGCGACCGGGCGTCGATCTTGGCGTGGTAGCCGGTGATCAGCCCGCGCTGCTCCAGCCGGCGCACCCGCTGGTGCACCGCCGAGACCGACAGCCCGACCCGTTCGGCCAGCTCGGTGTAGCTGGCCCGGCCGTCCCGGGCGAGGGCGGCCAGCAGCGCCCGGTCGACGTCGGCCGACGGGGTGGGCGGGCCGGCGGCGGGGCCGCCGCCGTCAGCCGGCGAGGGTGACGAGGTCACGCGGGCCCTCGTTGAGCGTCGTGACGCCGTCCTCGGTGCAGACGACGATGTCCTCGATGCGGGCGCCGCAGCGGCCGGCGAGGTAGATGCCCGGCTCCACCGAGAACGCCATCCCCGGCACCAGCGGCAGGTCGTTGCCGGCCACGATGTAGGGCGCCTCGTGGGTGTCCAGGCCGATGCCGTGACCGGTCCGGTGGATGAAGTGCTCCCCCCAGCCGGCGGCGGCGATGACGTCGCGGGCGGCGGCGTCGACCTGCTCGGCGGTCACCCCCGGGCGGACGGCGGCGGTCGCGGCGGCCTGCGCCTGCTGCAGCACCCCGTACCACTCGGCGACCTCGGCGCCCGGCGCCCGGCCCACCGCGTAGGTGCGGGTGCAGTCCGACCGGTAGCCGGTGGCGGTCTCCCCGCCGATGTCGACCACGACCAGGTCGCCGTCGGCCACCACCCGGTCGGAGAGCTCGTGGTGCGGGCTGGCGCCGTTGGGGCCGGAGCCGACGATGGTGAAGTCCACGCCGACGTGCCCCTCGGCGAGGATGGCCGCGGCGATGTCGGCGCCGACCTCCGCCTCGGTGCGTCCGACCCGCAGCCACTCCCCCATCCGCGCGTGCACCCGGTCGATCGCGGCGCCGGCCGCGGCCAGCTCGGCGACCTCCGCCGGCGTCTTGACCATGCGCAGCCGGTCGACGACCGGGGCGGCCAGCTCCAGCGCCGCGCCGGGCAGCGCCCGCTGCACGCCCAGGGCGTGCTCGGCCCAGGTCCGCGCGCCGACCGCGACGCGGGCGGGGGCCGCGCCCAGCCGGGCGGTGACCGTCCGCGCCAGCAGGGCGAAGGGGTCGTCGGTCTCGTCCCAGGCCAGGACCTCCAGGCCCAGGCCGCCGGCCGGGCCGGCGTCGACCATCGGCGCCTCCAGCCGGGGCACGACGAGGAACGGCTCCGCGCGGCGGGGCACCACCAGAGCGGTGAGCCGCTCCATCGCGTGGGCGTGGTACCCGCACAGGTAGCGCAGGTCCGAGCCCGGCGTCAGCACCAGCAGGTCGATCCCGAGCTCGGCGGCGACCTCCCGCGCGGTGTGCACGCGGTCGACGGTCACCAGCGGCCCGGACGGGTTCGAGGGGGGCACGGTCGGGAGACTATCCACGAGCACCGGGAGCGTTCCTGACAGTTACCGTGCCGGGTCGTGACGACCATGCTGCTCGACGCGGCCAGCCTCTACTTCCGGGCCTTCTACGGGGTGCCGACCAGCGTGACCTCCCCGGACGGGCGCCCGGTCAACGCCGTCCGCGGGTTCCTGGACATGACCGCCCGGCTGGTCACCGCCCACGCCCCCGAGCGGCTGGTGGCCTGCTGGGACGACGACTGGCGGCCGGCCTTCCGGGTCGAGGCGCTGCCGTCCTACAAGGCGCACCGGGTGGCCGCGGACGGCGGCGAGGAGACGCCCGACGAGCTGGGCCCGCAGGTGCCGGTGCTGGTGGAGGTGCTCGCCGCGGCCGGGATCGCGCGGGTCGGGGCGCCCGGCTACGAGGCCGACGACGTCATCGGCACGCTGGCCGCCCGCGCGGAGGGCCCGGTCGACGTGGTCACCGGGGACCGCGACCTGTTCCAGCTGGTGGACGACGCCCGGCAGGTGCGGGTGCTCTACACCGCGCGGGGCATCGCCGACATCGAGTGCGTCGACGAGGCGGCGGTGACCGCCAAGTACGGCATCCCCGGCCGCGCCTACGCCGACTTCGCCGTGCTGCGCGGGGACCCCAGCGACGGGCTGCCCGGCGTGGCCGGCGTCGGCGCCAAGACCGCCGCGGCGCTGATCTGCGAGTTCGGCGACCTGGCCGGGATCCGGGCGGCCGCGGCGCGCACCGTCGTCGCCAAGGCGCCCCTGACCGCCGCGGTGCTGAAGAAGCTGCACGCCGGGTCGGCCTACCTCGACGCGGCGCCGGTCGTGGTCGCCGTCGCCCGGGACATCGACCTGCCGCCGGTGCAGGACGCGCTGCCGCGGCGGCCGGCCGACCCCGCGGCGCTGGCCGGGCTGGCCGAGGCGCACGGGATCGGCTCCTCGCTCAAGCGGCTGGGCGCCGCGCTGGGCTGGCCGGCCGACGTCCTCCCCTAGACCTCTTCCCAGGTGTAGGCGGCGGTGGCCTCCTCGGTGACCACGAGCCGGAGGGTGACCTCCTCGCCGTCGCTGGTGGTGCCGGTGCACTCGTAGGTGGCGCCCTCCTCGACGACCATCTCGTCGTCGCAGGTGAGGTCCAGCGCGACGCCGTTGACCTGCTCGAACTGCGCGGCGACGTCGCGCTCGACGGCCGACCGGTCCAGGACCGCGGTGCCGAGGAGCCGGGAGAGGACCACGGCCAGGACCAGCAGCGCGACCAGCGCGACCAGGCCGAGGTAGAGGCGGGCGTGCGACTTCTTCGGCGGCGCCGACCCGTACGGCGGCTGCCCCGGCCCGTAGCCGGGCTGGCCGTAGGGCTGCTGCCCGTACGGGCCGGGCTGGCCGTACTGCGGGGCGCCGTAGCCGGGCTGGCCGTACTGCGGGGCGCCGTAGCCGGGCGGCCCGTACTGGCCCGGGGGCTGCTGACCGTGGGGAGGGGGCTGCTGACCGCCGTAGCCGCCGGGCGCGGGGGCGCCGTAGCCGCCGTACTGGCCCGGCTGCTGCCCGTACGGGCCGGGCGGGCCGTAGGGCCCCGGCTGGCCGCCGCCCGGCGGGGGGTTGGTCATCGTCGCTCCTGCTCCTCCGGTCGCCGCCCCGGGACTGCGCGTTCCCGAGCGGGGGAATTGTGCACACAGCGGGTCGCCCGGCGGTGGCCCCGCCGCGAGCCGCGGGGGATGCGGTCCCCTCAGCCGCCCACGGCGACCGCGACCACGCCGCGGCGCACCCGGTCCACCGCCTTGCGCGACGTGGCGGCCACCGTCTCGTCGGCGCTCTTGGCCAGCTGGTCGAGCAGGTCGATCAGCTGCCGCGCCCAGCGCACGAAGTCCCCGCCGGAGAGCTCGGTGCCGGCCTGCTCGGCGCCGGCCAGCACGCGGTCGAGGCTCTGCCCGTCGGCCCACCGGTAGGCGGCCCAGGCGAACCCGAGGTCGAGGTCGCGGCTGGCCGGCACGCCGTGGTCGAGCTCGACGTCCTGCAACCGCGACCGGATGCGGCGCATCTCCCCGATCGCCGCGGCGACCTTGCCGGCCGGGATCGCCGGCTGGCCGGGGGTGTCCCGCCGTGCCTCGAACACCAGCGTGGACACCGCGGCGGCCAGCTCCGCCGGGGTCAGGCCGCGCCAGACCCCGGCCCGCAGGCACTCGGCGACCAGCAGGTCGGCCTCCGACCAGATGCGGGCCAGCCGCCTGCCGTCGTCGGTGACCACCGGGACGTCGTCGGTCGCCGGGACGGCGTCGGTGTCGGCCGGGACCAGCGGCGCCACCTCCGGCACCAGGTACCCCAGCTCCTCGAGGACGTCGCAGGTGCGGTCGAACTGCCGGGTCAGCGAGCCGGTGCGCTCGGCCATCTTCCGGTGGGTGGCCTCGGCCTCCCGGACCGCGCGCAGCCAGCGCTCGGCGGCGCGCACCCGCTCCTCCCGGTCGGGCAGCCCGTGCACCGGGTGGTTGCGCAGCGCGCGGCGCAGGTCGTGGAGCACCGGGTCGTCGGCGGCCGCCGAGCGCGCCTTGACCCGCCGGGCGCCGAGGTCGTTCTCCACCCGGGCGTTGCGCAGGGTGGCGGCGAGGTCGCGGCGGGCGTGCGGGCTGCGGTGGTTGAAGTTCTTCGGCACCCGGACCCGGGCCAGCGCGGTCACCGGCGTCGGGAAGTCGACGGCGCCCAGCCGCCCGGCCCACTTGTCCTCGGTGAGCACCAGCGGGCGCGGCTCGGCGAGGTCGGTGACGCCGGGGTCGAGGACGACGGCCAGGCCCTGCCGCCGTCCGGACGGGACCCGGATGACGTCGCCGGGACGCAGCGCGGCCAGGGCGTCGGTGGCCTCCATCCGCCGCTTGGCCTGGGAGTCGCGGGAGAGCTCCTTCTCCCGCTCGGAGATCTCCTGCCGCAGCGCCGCGTACTCCCCCACGTCGCCGCCCTCGCTGTGCATCTCGGCGGCCCATCGCTCGGCGTCCTTCTCGTGCCGGGCGGCCGCGCGGGCCAGCCCCACCACCGAGCGGTCGGCCTGGAACTGGGCGAAGGAGGAGGCCAGCAGCTCGCGGGCGCGGGCCCGGCCGAACGAGCCGACCAGGTTGACGGCCATGTTGTAGCTGGGCCGGAACGACGAGCGCAGCGGATAGGTGCGGGTGGAGGCCAGCCCGGCCACCACCGACGGGTCCATGCCCGGGGCCCACACGACCACCGCGTGCCCCTCGACGTCGATGCCGCGGCGGCCGGCGCGGCCGGTGAGCTGGGTGTACTCCCCTGGCGTGACGTCGACGTGCGCCTCGCCGTTCCACTTGACCAGCCGCTCGAGGACGACGGTGCGGGCGGGCATGTTGATGCCCAGGGCCAGGGTCTCGGTGGCGAAGACGGCCTTGACCAGGCCGCGGACGAAGCACTCCTCGACGGTCTCCTTGAACGCCGGGACCAGGCCGGCGTGGTGGGCGGCGAGACCGGCCAGCAGGCCCTCCCGCCACTCCCAGAAGCCCAGGACGTGCAGGTCCTCCTCGGGCAGCGAGCCGGTGCGCTCGTCGATGATCGCGGCGATCTCCGAGCGCTCCCGCTCGTCGGTGAGCCGCAGCCCCGCGCGCAGGCACTGGTCGACGGCGGCGTCGCAGCCGTTGCGGCTGAACACGAAGGTGATCGCCGGCAACAGGCCGGCGCGGTCGAGCCGCTCGATCACGTCCGGGCGGGCCGGCGGCCGGTAGCGCGGCTTGTGCCAGTCGCGGTCCCGGCGCGAGCCCCCGTTCCCGCCGCCCCAGCTGTCCAGCCGCCGCTCGTGCTCGCGCACGTACCGCACCAGCTCGGGGTCGACGACGCTGGCGCCGCGCTCCCGGGTGGACAGCCCGCGCGGGGTCTCGCCCTGCTCGGCGGCGTGCGCGGCCGGGCGCAGGCTGAACAGGTCGAACACCCGGTTGCCGACCAGCATGTGCTGCCACAGCGGGATCGGCCGGACCTCGCTGACCACGACCTTCGTGTGGCCGCGGACGGTGACCAGCCAGTCGGCGAACTCCTCGGCGTTGCTCACGGTGGCCGACAGCGACACCAGGGTCACCGACTGCGGGAGGTGGATGATCACCTCCTCCCAGACCGCGCCGCGGAAGCGGTCGGCCAGGTAGTGCACCTCGTCCATGACGACGTAGCCGAGGCCGTCGATCGCCGGGGACTCCGCGTAGAGCATGTTGCGCAGCACCTCGGTGGTCATCACGACCACGGGGGCGTCACCGTTGATGGCGTTGTCGCCGGTGAGCAGGCCGACCTTCGCCTCGCCGTAGCGCTCGACCAGGTCGTTGTACTTCTGGTTGGACAGCGCCTTGATCGGCGTCGTGTAGAACGCCTTGCGCCCCTCGGCCAGCGCCTTGTGGACGGCGAACTCGCCGACGACGGTCTTGCCCGCCCCGGTCGGCGCGCAGACCAGCACACCCGCGCCCTGGTCGAGGGCCTCGCAGGCCTCCACCTGGAACGGGTCGAGGGAGAACCCCAGGTCGGCGGTGAAGTCGGCCAGCGTGGGGTGGGCGCTGCGCCGCCGGGCAGCCGCGTACCGCTCAGCGGGGCTGGACATGACTCCACAGTAAGGACCTCCCTGCTCCCCACCACTCGCAGGCTCGCGGCGGGCCCCTGCAGGGAGGCCATCGCGCTCAGGAGGCCGTCGGGCTCAGCGGCGGCCGCTGCCCAGCACCCGCAGCGCACCCGGCACGCAGGTGCTCACCGCGGGCAGCGGGGCGACCGGCTCGCCGTCGGCGTAGGTGGTCAGCCCCTCCCCCGCCAGCTCCACCCGGGCGGCCCGGTGCACGCTGACGGCCGGGTGCTCGACGTGGGTGCCGGCGGTCAGCCGCGGCCGGGTGGCCACCAGCTGGCGCCGGCTGACCGGGCCGACGACGGTGACGTCGAAGGCCCCGTCGGCGGGGTCGGCGGCCGGGCACACCCGCATGCCCCCGCCGTACCAGGGCGTGTTGCCGACGGCGACCAGCGTGACCGGCAGGGTGCGCGCGGCGCCGTCGAGGACGACGGTCAGCTCGCGGGGGCGCAGCCGGGCCAGCTCGGCGAGGATCGCCACGTCGTAGCGGCGCGGCCCGCGCGGCCACCGCAACCGCTCGGCCCGGGCGGTCACCGCCGAGTCGAAGCCGCAGCACAGCACGGTGGCCCACCACCGGCCGCCGGTGCGCCCGGCGTCGAGGGCGCGCACCCGCCCGCCGCGCAGGTCCTCGGCGGCGGCCCGCGCCGCGGCGACCGGGTCGCGCGGCGTGCCGAGGGCCAGCGCGAGGTCGTTGCCCGTCCCCGCCGGGACGACGGCCAGCGGGGTCGGCGTGCCCGCCACCGCCTGCAGGGCCGCGTGCGCCGCGCCGTCCCCGCCGACGGCCACCACCGCCGCCGTGCCCGCGGCCACCGCGGCGGCGGCCTGCTGCTCGGCGGCCGCGCGGCTGGCGGCCGGCAGCACCGCCGGGTGCAGCCCGCCTGCGCGCAGCGCGTCGAGCACGGCGGCGGTGGCCGCGCGGGCGCGGCCCCGCCCGGCCGCCGGGCTCACCAGGACGGCGACGTCCACCCGGGGTTCAGCGGCGGGAGCGGGCGCCCGGGCCGTCGACCGGCGCGTTGGCGTCGTCGGCGCGCTGCAGGTCGTCGAACGGCGTGGGCGCGGCGTCGAGCCGCGACGGGCTCGCGTCCAGCGGGGAGGCCTCGTCGTCGCCGAGGTCGTGGAAGTGCTCGGCCGCCGCCCGCTTGGCCCGCCGCCGGTCGACGAAGCGGGCGATCTGGATCGCCGCCTCGAACAGCACGATCATCGGCCCGGCCATCAGGAGCATGGTGAACGGGTCCTGGGTGGGCGTGACGAACGCGGCGAAGACGATGGTGAGGAAGAAGATCCAGCGCCGGCTCTTGCGCAGCACCTCGTAGGACAGGACGCCGACCAGGTTGAGCGCGACGGCGACCAGCGGCACCTCGAAGCTGACCCCGAAGGCGACCAGCAGGGAGAGCACGAAGCCGATGTAGTCCTGCGCGGTCAACGCCACGACCACGCCGTCGCCGGCCAGGCTCAGCAGCAGCTCCAGGCCCGCGGACAGCGAGACGTAGGCCAGCACCGCGCCGAGGGCGAACAGCGTCGTCGACACCGCGACGAAGGTGATCCCGTACCGCTTCTCGTTGCGCCTGAGGCCCGGGGTGATGAACGCCCACAGCTGGTAGAGCCACACCGGCGCCGACAGCACCGCGCCGGCCAGCAGGCTGACCTTGAGCCGGATGAAGACCCCGCCGAAGACGTCGGTGATCAGCAGCCCGCAGGCGTCGTCGGCACCCTGCCCGAAGCGCAGGTTCCCGGGCAGCCCGCAGTACGGCGCGCGGATGAAGTCCCCCAGGCCGTGCCCGTACCACCAGAAGGCGAACGCGGACGCCAGCAGCAGCGCCAGCAGCGCCTTGGCGATCCGGTTGCGCAGCTCGGTGAGGTGCGCGATGAGCGACATGGTCGCCTCGGGGTCCCGCGGGCGACGGCGTCGCCGCACGCGGGGACGGTGCAGCCCCTGCTCGCTCATCGTGGTGCCGGAGGGGTCAGCGGGAGGTGTCGCTCTGCTGCGCGGCGCGGGCCCGCAGCTCGGCGGCCCGGGCCTCGGCGGCCCGCGCCTCGGCCTCGAGGGCGGTGGCGTCGGGGCCGGCCGGCGGCAGCACCTCGCCGCGCACCGGGGTGGTGCGGGCGGCGTCCTTGGTGCGGACGTCGTCGTCCTTCATGCCCTTCATCTCGCCCTTGAAGATGCGCAGCGAGCGGCCCAGCGAGCGCGAGGCGTCCGGCAGCTTCTTGTAGCCGAAGAGCAGCAGGATGGCCAGGATGATCAGGCCGATCTCCAGGGGGCCGAGTCCGGCCATGTCGTCCTCCAGGTTCACAGGTGGCAGCCACGATGCTACGTGCGGATCCGGCCTCCGCCTCCCCCGTAACCGGGGGGTCGCCGGGAATTCAGCCGCGGCCGGCGACGTCCCCGGCGCGCGCCGCGGTGGCCTGCACCTCGGTGAGCACCGGCTGCAGCTCGGCCTGCAAGGCGGCGACCTCGCGGCCGAACCGCCGCAGCGCCCCGAGCAGGCCGAACGCGAGGATCCCGAGGACGACGACGGCGAGCACGGCGGCGGTGATCCAGACGACGAGCAGCACGCGGCGACCCTATCCGCCGTCGCCGGGAGCCGGCTGTGCGTCGGCTGCGTACCGGGCGAGCGCGGCGCGGGCGTCGGCGGCGACCTGCGCGGCCAGCTCGGCGGGCTCGTCGACGGTCGCCGCGCCGCCGAGGCTGGCCACCAACCGCCGGGCCCAGGCGACGTCCGCCGTCCGGACGGCGACCGCCAGCCCGCCGGGCGGGTCGTCGACCTCCCGCACGTCCTCGACCGGGTAGTACTCGGCCACCCAGCGGGCGTTGCGGGCCAGCCGCAGGCGGACCACCGGCGACCCGGGCTCGGGCTGGTACAGGCCGGCGTCGACGTCGCGCAGGTGCACGTCCGGCGGCGGCGCGGCGGGCTCGTCGAGGATCTCGACGTCGTCGATCCGGTCCAGGCGGAACAGCCGGACGCCGGCGACCTCCCGCGACCACGCCTCCAGGTACCAGCGGCCGTCGACCAGCAGCAGCCGCAGCGGGTCGACGACGCGCTCGGTCCGCTCGTCGCGAGTGGGCACGTAGTAGTGCAGGTGCAGCGCGCGCTTGCGCTCCAGCCCCTCCCGGACGACGGCCAGCGCCTGCTCGCGGGCGTCGACCGACAGCGCCACCGGGGTGACCCGATCACCGGCGTGCCCGGCGGCCGCCGACACCTTGGCCAGCGCCCGGCTGACCGCCTCCTGCTCGGCCAGGCCGGGCAGCTCCAGCAGCGTCCGCAGCGCCACCACCAGGGCGACCGCCTCGTCGGTGGTCAGCCGCAGCGGCCGGACCATGCCCGCGGTGAAGGTGACCCGCACCCGGTCGCCCTCGAAGGCCAGGTCGATGAGGTCGCCGGGGCCGTAGCCGGGCAGGCCGCACATCCACAGCAGCTCCAGGTCGCGGCGCAGCTGCCGCTCCGGGACGCCGAAGTCGCGGGCCACCTCGGCCAGCGGCACGCCCTCGGGCCGGGCGGTGAGGTACGGGACGAGGGACAGCAGCCGGGTCATCCGCTCCGTCGTCGTCGGCGCGCTGGTCATGCCACCGTCCTCATGCCATCGCCCTCATGCCATCGCCCTCATGCCATCGCCGCCAGCCGGGTCAGCCGCTCGACGACGGCCCGCCGCACCTCGGCGGGCGCCTCCACCACCACGTCGGCGCCGTAGGCGGCCAGCTCGCCGGCCAGCCGCATCGGCTCGGTGGTGCGCAGCTGCAGCCGGTCCCAGTCCTCGCCGCCGCCGCCCTCCGCCGGACCGAGCGGGGTGGCGTGCCGGCGCAGCCCGATCGCCGCGCCGGGCCGCGCCCGCACCACCACCAGCTGCTCCTCGCCGCCGGACTGCCCGGCCACCATCGCCGCCAGGTCGACGTCCTCCGGCGGCTCGAAGGCACCGGCCGGGCCGACCGCCCGCGGCGTGCCCACCACCCGGGAGAGCCGGAACACCCGCGGCGCCCGCCGGTCGAGGTCGAGCCCGCCCAGGTACCAGCGGCCGTGCCAGGCCACCACGCCCCACGGCTGCACGTGCCGGCGGGCCGGGGCGTCCTCGTCGGGCCGGCGGTAGTCGAACTCCAGCGCCCGCCGGTCGCGGGCGGCGGCGTAGCAGGGCTCGAAGGCCGGCTCGTCGGAGTCCAGCCGCGGCCGCAGCGGCAGCGCCCGGCCGGTGTCGACGTCCACCCCGGCGGCCTTGAGCTTGACCAGCGCGCTCTGCGCCGCACCCGCCAGCTGCGCGGACTCCCACAGCCGCAGCGCCAGGCCGACCGCGGCGGCCTCCTCGCCGGTGAGGGTGATCTCGGGCAGCTCGTAGTCGGCGCGGGCGATGCGGTAGCCGTCCTCAGTGTCGAAGACGCTGGTGCGGCCGGTCTCCAGCGGCACGCCCATCTCGCGCAGCTCGGCCTTGTCCCGCTCGAACATCCGCTTGAACGCCTCGTCGGCGCGGGCGGTGCCGTCGTCGGGCTCGTAGCCGGGCACGGTGGCCCGGATCCGCGCCGCGGTCACGTACTGCCTGGTCCCGAGCAGGGCGATGACCAGGTTGACCAGCCGCTCCGCCCGCTTCGCCGCCACGCGCCCAGGCTAGTCATGGTCCGCCGGGGCGGGAGGGCGGGCGGAGTGCACCGCGGCCGGACGGGCTCGACCAGCACGGCGACCTGCGAGCGGGCTGACTAGCCTGCCCGCGTGGGGGAAGCGACTTCGACGCAGCAGCGGATCCGGTGGCGACGCGGCACGGTGACCGCGCTGGGGCGGTCCTGGCGGGACGCCCAGGAGCTCACCGTGCAGGTCCCGGAGGACGGTGAGGTGCGGGCGCTGGCGCACCCGTCGCTGGTCGGGGTGCCCGAGGTCGGGGACGCGGTGCTGCTCAACACCACCGCCTGGGCGCAGCGCCTGGGCACCGGCGGGTACGCCCTGGTCGTCGCCGTCCCCGACCGGCTCCCGCCGGACCCGGCCGGCCCCGGGCACCTGGTCAAGGCCCGGTACACGCCGATGCAGGTGACCGTGCAGGGCGTCGACGAGCAGGAGACCGGGTCCCACGAGACCATCGCCGAGGCCGAGGACCTGGGGGGCATGCCCGTGGTCGTCGCGGACCTGCACTCGGCGCTGCCCGCGGTGCTGATCGGCGTCCTGGCCACCGACCCGGACCTGAAGGTCGCCTACGTCATGACCGACGGCGGGGCGCTGGTGGCCGGGTTCTCCCGCACGCTCTCGGCGCTGACGCCGTCGCTGGCCGGGACGGTCACCGTGGGCCAGGCCTTCGGCGGGGACGTCGAGGCGGTCACCCTGCACACCGGGCTGCTCGCGGCCAGGCACGTGCTCGCCGCCGACGTGGCGATCGTGACGCAGGGCCCGGGCAACCTCGGCACCGGGACCCCCTGGGGCTTCTCCGGGGTGGCCGCCGGCGAGGCGTGCAACGCGGTGTCCGTGCTCGGGGGGACGGCGGTCGGCGCGCTGCGGATCTCCGACGCCGACCTGCGGCCGCGACACCGCGGCGTCTCCCACCACTCGCTGACCGCGTTCGGGCGGGTGGCCCTGGCCGGGGTGACCCTGGTGGCGCCGCGCGGGCTCGGGTCGGAGCTGGGCGGGCAGGTCGAGGAGGACCTCGCCGGCCAACCCGAGCGCAACCCGGTCGTGTGGATGGACGTCGACGGGCTGGAGGAGGCGCTCGGCCTCTCCCCGGTGCCGCTGTCGACCATGGGCCGCGGCTGGCCCGAGGAGCGCGCCTACTTCCTCGCCGCGGCCGCCGCTGGCCGGTACGCCGCGCTGCAGGTGCCCGTGGAGGAGTGAGCGGAGTGCCCGGGCGCGGTTTCCGCGCCCGTGGCACTCCGCTCGACCTCACATGCTCGCGATGAGCTTGTCGACGCGCTCGTCGACGGCCTTGAACGGGTCCTTGCACAGCACGGTGCGCTGGGCCTGGTCGTTGAGCTTGAGGTGCACCCAGTCGACGGTGAAGTCGCGGCGCTTCTCCTGGGCCCGGCGGATGAACTCCCCGCGCAGCCGGGCGCGGGTGGTCTGCGGCGGCACGTTCTTGGCCTCGAAGACCCGCGGCTCGTGGGCCACCCGGTCGACCTGGTTGTTGCGCTCGAGCAGGTAGTACAGGCCCCGCCGGCGGCTGATGTCGTGGTAGGCGAGGTCCATCTGGGCGATCCGCGGGTGCGACAGCGGCAGGTCCCGCTTCGCCCGGTAGCGCTCGATCATCGTGTACTTGGTGGCCCAGTCGATCTCGCGGTCGATCAGCGACAGGTCGCCGGAGTCGACGGCCTTGAGCACCCGGCCCCACAACTCGAGCATCTGCCGGTGCACCGGGCCGAAGCCCTCGCGGTCGACGAACTCCGCGGCGCGGCTGTGGTACTCGGACTGGATCTCCAGTGCCGACATCTCCCGGCCGTTGGCCAGCCGCACCTTGCGCCGCCCGGTCATGTCGTGGCTGATCTCGCGGATGGCCCGGATCGGGTTCTCCAGCGCCATGTCCTTGATCGGGACGCCGGCCTCGATCATCCGCAGCACCAGGTCGGTGATCGCGACCTTGAGCAGCGTCGTCGTCTCGTTCATGTTGGAGTCACCGACGATGACGTGCAGCCGCCGGTAGCGCTCGGCGTCGGCGTGCGGCTCGTCGCGGGTGTTGATGATCGGCCGGGAGCGCGTGGTGGCCGACGAGACGCCCTCCCAGATGTGCTCGGCCCGCTGGCTGACGCAGTAGATGGCGCCGCGCGGGGTCTGCAGCACCTTGCCGGCGCCGACGACGATCTGCCGGCTGACCAGGAACGGGATCAGCACGTCGGCCAGCCGGCTGAACTCCCCGTGCCGGCCGACCAGGTAGTTCTCGTGGCAGCCGTAGCTGTTGCCGGCCGAGTCGGTGTTGTTCTTGAACAGGTAGATGTCGCCGGTGACGCCCTCCTCGGCCAGCCGCTGCTCGGCGTCGACCAGCAGCCCCTCGAGGATCCGCTCGCCGGCCTTGTCGTGGACGACCAGCTCGGTGAGGTCGTCGCACTCGGCGGTGGCGTACTCCGGGTGGCTGCCCACGTCGAGGTAGAGCCGGGAGCCGTTGCGCAGGAACACGTTGGAGCTGCGCCCCCACGACACCACGCGGCGGAACAGGTAGCGGGCGACCTCGTCCGGGGACAGCCGGCGCTGCCCGCGGAAGGTGCACGTGACGCCGTACTCGGTCTCGATGCCGAAGATCCGTCGTTCCACGATCCGACTCTAGGCGCCGAGGCCGACCCTGGCCCGGTCGCCGCGCGCGGCTCCTCCCGCCGCTCGTCCAGCCGCCGCGGGGCCGCCGCCCCGGGGCTGCGAGGGGCGGGAGGAGCTCCCTCAGGTCGTGGGCGCCTCTCCCCCGCTGCCCGCGGTGCCGCCGGTGTCCGGCGCGCTCGGCTCGCCGAGGCCGGCGGGCGTGCCGGGGGCGGGCGTGCTGGGGGCGTGCGAGGCGGTGTGCGGCTCCTCGGCGGACTCGACGGCGGTCTCGGCGGCGGCGGCGTCGCCGCGGTCGAGCAGCGTGCGCAGCGCGGCGCCGACGACCCGCCGGAAGGCACGCTTGGGCCGGCGACGGTCGAGGACGGCGACCTCGAGCTGCTCGGCGCTCAGCAGCGACGGACCGCCGCCGTTGCTGCCGCTGGTGGCCGGGCTGACCGCCGACAACGCCCGGACGCCGACCTGTAGCGCGTCGGCCAGGCTCATGCCGGGGAGGTAGTGCTCCCGCAGGTGGGCGCTCACCGCCTCGGCCTGGCCGCCCATGACCACGAAGTCGGGCTCGTCGACGACCGAGCCGTCGAAGGTGAGCCGGTAGAGCTGGTCGGTCTCCGGGGTGTCGCCGACCTCGGCCACGCACAGCTCCACCTCGTAGGGCTTCATCTGCTGCGTGAAGATCTCGCCGAGGGTCTGCGCGTAGGCGTTGGCGATCACCCGGCCGGTGACGTCGCGCCGGTTGTAGGAGTACCCGCGGACGTCGGCCAGCCGCACGCCGGCGACCCGCAGGCTCTCGAACTCGCTGTACCGGCCGACGGCGGCGAAGCCGATCCGGTCGTAGAGCTCGCCGACCTTGTGCAGCGTGGAGCTGGGGTTCTCGGCGATGAACAGCACGCCGTCGGCGTAGGTGACCACGGCGACGCTGCGGCCGCGGGAGATGCCCTTGCGGGCGTACTCCGAGCGGTCGCGCATCAGCTGCTCGGGCGAGGCGTAGTACGGCATGGTCATGGCGATCAGCCCTGCCCCTCGGCGGCGGCCCGCTCGTCGACGATGGTCTTGGCGACGGCGGCGACCTCGTCGTCGGTCAGCCGGACGGCGCCCTCGGCGTCGACCCGGTAGACGATCGGGTAGAGCCGGCGCACCGGGTCGGGGCCCCCGGTCGCGGAGTCGTCGTCGGCGGCGTCGTAGAGGGCCTCGATCAGGCTGCGGGTGGCGGTCTCGCCGTCCTGACCCGGCCGCCACGTCTTCTTCAGCGAGTTGCGGGCGAACAGCGACCCCGAGCCCACCGCGGCGTAGCCACGTTCCTCGTAGTTCCCGCCGGTGACGTCGTAGCTGAAGATGCGGCCCGGGGTGGCGTCGGGCGGGGCGTCGAGGTCGAACCCGGCGAACAGCGGGACGACGGCCAGGCCCTGCAGGGCCGCGCCGAGGTTGCCGCGGATCATCTGCGCCAGCCGGTTGGCCTTGCCGTCCAGCGACAGCGTCAGCCCCTCGATCTTCTCGTAGTGCTCGAGCTCGACCTGGTAGAGCTTGACCATCTCGATGGCGATGCCGGCGGCCCCGGCGATGCCGATGACCGACCAGGTGTCGGCCGGGTAGACCTTCTCGATGTCCCGGCTGGAGATCAGGTTGCCCATGGTGGCGCGCCGGTCGCCGCCCATGAGGACGCCGCCCTCGTAGGTGACCGCGACGATCGTCGTGCCGTGCGGGGTGATGTCACCGACCGGGACCTGCGGCACCGGGCGCCGGCCCGGCAGCAGGTCGGGGGCGGTGACCGCGAGGAAGTCGGTGAACGAGGAGCCCACCCGGTCCAGGTAGGCGGGCGGGAACCCGCTCCGGCCAGCTGACGACTCGTTCACCCGTCCGCCTCTCCCGCCGCAGCGCGGCGTCGATCGTCGTGTCGCTGGGGACCCTACCGGCGGCTCGACGGGGCGGCTGTCCGCCTCGGGCGAACGCGTCGCACGTCACCGTGCCGTCCTTGCGACGGGGCGACTCGGACTGGCTCGGTGCGGTCAGCCGTCGGTTCGCATCGCCAGCCACCGGACGTATCCCGGACTGCGCCGGCGGTCGCGTGAACCGTTGGGGCGCCGTTCACCGGCCGGGGCACCGGGGCGCAGGCCGGCTCCCTGTCCATCGTTGACACCAGTCAGACGACTCCGGTGCCGCTCGACGTACCCCGCGGCCGCGCGGAGGACGTCCGGGTCGTCCTTGAACTGCCCGAGCCCACCGTTGCAGTTGAAGCAGAGCAGTTCTCGCACGCGGCCGGTCTCGTGGTCGTGGTCGACGTGCGCGGCTGAAGCGGTGTTGCAGATGGCGCAGAGCCCGTCCTGGGCTTCGAGCATCAGATCGGCCTCGGCAGCCGAGATGCCGTACCGGCGGCTGAGGTGGTAGGTCCGCGAGCCGCCAATCTTCTCTCTCGATGCCTTGCCCCGAGCGTTGTGACAGGGCAGGCAGTAGGTGGCGCGCCCCGTGCGCGAGGCAGTCGTTCGAGGGAACTGCTCGAGCGGTAGCACGGAGTCGCAGTCAGGGCACCACTTGTGACCATCCGGAACCGTGAGGCCAGGCGGGGTGAACCGGTGCGTGCGCGGTTCGACGCGACGGGCCTCACGGCTCCGAGCGGCGCGCTCCGAGAGGTGGACACGGCAGTAGAACGCCAACCCGTCCCGAGATCTCCTGTTCCGGCTGAACTCGGACACGGGCCGGTGACTCCCGCAGTCGCGGCAGAACTTCGTGTCCACGAGCATGTCAGACCAAGATGATCTTGGTCACTGGCCGCCTTTTTGTACGTAGCTACGGACGAATTCTTCTGCATTCTCCTCGAGCACCTCGTCGATCTCGTCGAGGATCGAGTCGACGTCCTCGGTCATCTCCTTGTGGCGCTCGGCGACCTCGGTGTCGACCGAGGCCTCGACCTCCTCGGTCTCCTCGCGGGTGCGCGTCGTGCGCTGCTGACCGCCGGTGTCCCTCGTGGCCATGGCTGCCTCCAGGTCGGTGCGTGGCTGGTGCTGTGAGCAGAAGTTACCCGCGGGGGGTGACGAACGGGTGTCGACCGCGGGCCGCCGGGGACGGCCCGCGGAGGGGCTCAGCCGCCGGTGATGGTGTCGACCAGCTCCTGCGCCGAGGACGTCGACTCGAACAGCGCGCCCACGTGGTCGCGGGTGCCGCGCAACGGCTCCATGGTCGGGATCCGCACCAGGTTCTCCCGGCCGAGGTCGAACACCACCGAGTCCCAGGACGCGGCCGCCACCTGGGCGGGGTAACGGCGCAGGCACTCGCCCCGGAAGAACGCCCGGGTGTCGGTCGGCGGGCGCAGCATCGCGCGGGTCACCTCGTCGTCGTCGAGCAGCCGCCGCATCGAGCCGCGGGCCACCAGCCGGTGGTAGAGCCCCTTCTCCGGCCGGACGTCGGAGTACTGCAGGTCCACCAGGTGCAGCCGGGAGTCGCCCCAGCCCAGCCCGTCGCGGGAGCGGTAGCCCTCCAGCAGCCGCAGCTTCGCGGGCCAGTCCAGCCGGTCGGCGCACCGCATCGGGTCGACGGCGAGGTCCTCGAGCACCTCGGCCCAGCGGCGCAGCACGTCGGCGGTCTGCTCGTCGGCCTCCCCGGTGCGGTCGACGTGCCGCTGCGCCATCTCCAGGTAGGCCTCCTGCACCTCCAGCGCGGTCATCCGCCGCCCGTCGCGCAACTTCACCTGGTGGGTCAGCGACGGGTCGTGGCTGATCGCCTGCAGCGCCTCCACCGGCTCCTCGAGGGAGAGGTCCTGGGTGAGCGTCCGCGCCTCGATCATCGCCAGCACCAGCGACGTCGTCCCGACCTTGAGGTAGGTGGACAGCTCGGCGAGGTTGGCGTCACCGATGATCACGTGCAGCCGGCGGTACTTGTCGGCGTCGGCGTGCGGCTCGTCGCGGGTGTTGATGATCGGCCGCTTGAGCGTCGTCTCCAGGCCCACCTCGACCTCGAAGAAGTCGGCCCGCTGGGAGAGCTGGAAGCCCTGGGTGCGCCCCTCGGTGCCGATGCCCACCCGGCCGGAGCCGGCGACGACCTGGCGGGTCACGAAGAACGGGATGAGCCCGCGGATGATGTCCAGGAACGGCGTGCGCCGGTCCATCAGGTAGTTCTCGTGGGCGCCGTACGAGGCGCCCTTGCCGTCGGTGTTGTTCTTGTACAGCTGGATCGGCTGGGTGCCCGGGATGCGCGCGGCCCGCCGGGCGGCCTCGGCCATCACCTGCTCCCCCGCCTTGTCCCACAGGACGACGTCGCGCGGGTTGGTGACCTCCGGCGTCGAGTACTCGGGGTGGGCGTGGTCGACGTAGAGCCGCGCGCCGTTGGTGAGGATGACGTTGGCCATCCCCGAGTCCTCGTCCAGGTCGTTGTGGTCGAGGGCCTGCGCCGGCGAGAGGTCGAACCCGCGCGCGTCGCGCAGCGGCGACTCCTCCTCGAAGTCCCAGCGCGGGCGGCGCGGCGCCGGCGCCTCGGCCACCGCCCAGGCGTTGACCACCTGGCTGGACAGGGTGGTCGGGTTCGCCGTCGGCTGCCCGGGCACCGAGATGCCGTACTCGACCTCGGTGCCCATGACCCGCCGCACGCTCATGCACCAACCCTAGGCCGCGCTGCCGACACCGTCCGGGACCACCTCCGCGGCACGGACGACGACGGCCCGGCCCCCGTGGAGAACGGGGACCGGGCCTCGTGACGTGCCGGGGCGGCCCTGCTGCAGGGGCCCACGCCGGGCGTGCGAGGCGTGGGCGGCAGCAGGGTCCTCCTACAGGTACTGGCCGGTGTTGGTCGCGGTGTCGATCGCGCGGCCGGACTCGGTGCCCTTGCCGCTGATGAGCGTGCGGATGTACACGATCCGCTCGCCCTTCTTGCCCGAGATCCGCGCCCAGTCGTCGGGGTTGGTGGTGTTGGGCAGGTCCTCGTTCTCCTTGAACTCGTCGAGGCAGGCCGCCATCAGGTGACCGACCCGCAGACCGCCGCCGGGGCCGGCCTCCAGGCGCTCCTTGATCGCCATCTTCTTGGCGCGGTCGACGATGTTCTGCAGCATCGCGCCGGAGTTGAAGTCCTTGAAG
The DNA here is from genome assembly GCF_054050075.1 of Geodermatophilus sp. SYSU D00965. NCBI lineage: Bacteria > Bacillati > Actinomycetota > Actinomycetes > Geodermatophilales > Geodermatophilaceae > Geodermatophilus > Geodermatophilus sp. SYSU D00965. The sequence continues at coordinate 153,970 of NZ_JBJGYQ010000011.1, forward strand.
TACAGGACTTCCTTGTCGCCGTTGGCGTAGGTCACCTCGAGGAAGCGGTTCTCCTCGCTCTCGGTGTACATGCGCTCGACGGTGCGCTGGATCATCCCGGCGATCGTGGCCTCGCGGCTGCCGCCGTGCTCGGCGAGGTCGTCGGGGTGGATCGGCAGCGAGGTGGTCAGGTACTTGCTGAAGATGTCGCGGGCGGCCTCCGCGTCCGGCCGCTCGATCTTGATCTTCACGTCCAGCCGGCCCGGCCGCAGGATCGCCGGGTCGATCATGTCCTCCCGGTTGGAGGCGCCGATGACGATGACGTTCTCCAGGCCCTCGACGCCGTCGATCTCGCTGAGCAGCTGGGGCACGATCGTGCTCTCGACGTCGGAGGACACGCCGGACCCGCGGGTGCGGAAGATCGAGTCCATCTCGTCGAAGAAGACGATGACCGGCGTCCCCTCGCTGGCCTTCTCCCGCGCCCGCTGGAACACCAGCCGGATGTGCCGCTCGGTCTCCCCGACGTACTTGTTCAACAGCTCGGGGCCCTTGATGTTGAGGAAGTAGGACTTCGCCTGCCCCTCCCCCTTCACCGAGGCGACCTTCTTGGCCAGCGAGTTGGCGACCGCCTTGGCGATCAGCGTCTTGCCGCAGCCGGGCGGGCCGTAGAGCAGGATGCCCTTGGGCGGGCGCAGCTCGAACTCGCGGAACAGGTCGGCGTGCAGGAACGGCAGCTCGACGGCGTCCCGGATCTGCTCGATCTGCCGGGCCAGGCCGCCGATGTCGCCGTAGTCGATGTCGGGGACCTCCTCGAGGATGAGCTCCTCGACCTCGCTCTTGGGGATCCGCTCGTAGACGTAGCCCGAGCGGGTCTCCAGCAGCAGCGAGTCGCCGCTGCGCAGCGGCTGGCCGGTCAGCGAGTCGGCGAGGTAGACCACCCGCTCCTCGTCGGTGTGCCCGATGACCAGCGCGCGCGGCGTCACGCCGTCGATCGGCTCGAGCAGCTCCTTGAGCATGACGATGTCGCCGGCGCGCTCGAAACCGCACGCCTCGACGACGTTCATCGCCTCGTTGAGCATCACCTCCTGGCCGTGCTGCAGCGCGTCGACCTCCACCGCCGGGGAGACCGAGACGCGCAGCTTGCGGCCGCCGGTGAAGACGTCGACCGTGCCGTCCTCGTGGCGGGCGAGGAAGACGCCGTAGCCCGACGGTGGCTGGCCGAGCCGGTCCACCTCCTCCTTGAGCGTCACCAGCTGCTCGCGCGCCTCGCGCAGCGTGGCGGCCAGCTTGTCGTTGCGCTCGGAGAGGAAGGCCGCGCGGCCCTCCGCCTCGGCGATCCGCTCCTCCAACGCCCGCACCTGCCGGGGGCTCTCGGCCACCTTGCGACGCAGCAGCCCGATCTCCTCCTCCAGGTAGGAGATCTGGCTGAGCAGCGCAGAGACGTCACGTTCACGCCGCGCTCGGAACTCGTCGGGACCCAGGCCCATCGCGCACCTCCGCACACATCGGGAGAGCCAGGAGGCAAATCTATACACGCCCGGCGACAGCCTGCCGGGGGCTCACGGGCACCCCGGTCACGAGGAGGGAACAGCTGGGTTGCGAATCGTCCCAGGCGCCCCGCCCGGGGTCATCCCTTCTGCGCGCGCCGCTGCCGGACGGGGGCGACGACGCCCTCCGCGAGCCGCCGCGCGGTCACCAGGAAGGCCGTGTGCGCGACCATCCGGTGCTCGGGCCGGACGGCCAGCCCGACGGCGTGCCAGGGGCGCAGCAGCGTCTCCCAGGCGTGCGGCTCGGTCCACACCCCCTGGGCGCGCAGCGCCTCCACGAACGTCGACAGCTGGGTGGCGGTCGCGACGTACCCGACCAGCACCCCGCCGGGCCGCAGCGCCGCGGCCACGGTGGGCAGCACCGCCCACGGCTCGAGCATGTCCAGGACGACGCGGTCGACCACCTCCTCGGCGGGGTGCTCGGCGAGGTCGCCGAGGCGCAGCGACCAGGTCGGCGGCACCTCGCCGAAGAACGCCCCGACGTTGGCCCGGGCGACGTCGGCGAAGTCCTCCCGCCGCTCGTAGCTGGTGACGCTCCCCCGCTCCCCCACCGCGCGCAGCAGCGAGCAGGTCAGCGCCCCGGACCCGGCGCCGGCCTCCAGCACCCGCATGCCCGGGCCGACGTCGCCGAACCCGACGATCTGGGCGGCGTCCTTCGGGTAGATGACCTGCGCTCCGCGCGGCATGGACAGCACGAAGTCGGCCAGCAGCGGGCGGAACGCCAGGTAGCCGGTGTTGGCCGTGGAGTGGACGACGGAGCCCTCGGGGGCGCCGATGAGGTCGTCGTGCGCGATCGCGCCCCGGTGGGTGTGGAACTGCTTGCCCGGCTCCAGGACGACGGTGTGCAGCCGGCCCTTGGGATCGGTGAGCTGGACCCGGTCGCCGGCGACGAACGCGCCCGGCACCGGTGCGGGGGCCGGGGTCGCGGCGGGCTCGTCGGGGGTCTCGGGGGTCTGCTGCACGTCCACGGGCGGCCAGCCTACGGAGCCACCGTCGGCGTCCCGGCGCGCGCACTCGGAACTGTCGGTGGGCCCGCCTAGCCTCGAGGGCATGACGACGGCGACGGTTCCCGCGCAGCCGGCCGAGGCGGCCGCTGCCCCTTCCCCGGACTCGCCCGTCGAACCGACGGCGACCCCGCGCCGCCCCTCGCTCTCCCCGAGCCGGGCGGCGGACTTCAAGACCTGTCCCCTGCTCTACCGGTTCCGCACCATCGACCGGCTCCCCGAGCGCAAGAGCCTGGCCGCCGTGCGCGGCACGCTGGTGCACACGGTGCTCGAGAAGCTCTACGACCTGCCCGCCCGGCAGCGCACCCCCGCGGCCGCCCGCGAGCTGGTCGCCCCGGCGTGGGAGGAACTGCGGGCCGATCCCGAGGTCGCCGAGCTGTTCGCCGAGGGCGGCGCGGCCGACGACGCACCGGCCGGGCAGTCCCTGGAGGCGTGGCTGGCGTCGGCCGGCACGCTGGTGGAGACCTACTTCTCCCTGGAGGACCCGTCGCGCATCGAGCCGGACGGCCGGGAGCAGCTGGTCGAGGTCACCCTGCCCGACGGGCTGCTGCTGCGCGGCTACGTCGACCGGCTCGACGTCGCGCCCAACGGCGCGCTGCGGGTGGTCGACTACAAGACCGGCTCGATGCCCCGCGAGGCCTTCGAGGCCAAGGCCCTGTTCCAGATGAAGTTCTACGCGCTGGTGCTGTGGCGCACCCGGGGCGTGGTGGCCAGCCAGCTCAAGCTGCTCTACCTCGGCGACGGCGACGCGCTGACCTACGCGCCGGACGAGGGAGAGCTGGTCCGCTTCGAGCGCACCCTCCAGGCCATCTGGGCGGCGATCGAGCGCGCGGTGGCCACCGGAGACTTCCGGCCCAACCGGACGCGGCTGTGCGACTGGTGCGACCACCAGGCGCTGTGCCCGTCCTTCGGCGGCACTCCCCCGCCGTTCCCGGCGGAGGCCGCCGCCGCGGCCGGCTGGCACACCCTGCCGATCGTCGAGCGCGACTGAACCGTCGGCCCTCGGCCCGGAGGTCGCCGTCGACGCGCTCGACGAGGGGACGGCCGGGGGCCCCTTCCGCTGACCGGTCCTGCGGTCGACAGTGGGCGGCGTGCGGGCGTATCGGGCCCAGCGGGCCTTCGACGGCGAGCAGGTGCTGCCCGGCGGGGTCCTGGTCCTGGTCGAGGGCGGCACGATCGCCGGCGTCGAGCCGGGCGACGCCCCCGCGCCGCCCGGCTGCCCGGTCACCGAGCTGCCGGACACCACGCTGCTGCCCGGCCTGGTCGACACGCACGTGCACCTGTGCGGCGACAGTGGGCCGCGGGCGCTCGACCAGCTCCCCGAGCTGTCCGCCGACGAGCTCGACGCGATCGTCACCGAGGCCGGGCGGGAGCAGCTGCGCGCCGGGGTGACCGCCGTCCGGGATCTCGGCGACCACCGGTGGGCGGTCCTCGAGCGCACCCGGCGGGCCGACGGCGGGCCGACGGTCGTCGCCGCCGGGCCGCCGATCACCTCCCCCGGCGGGCACTGCTGGTCCATGGGCGGTGAGGCGGCCGGGATCGACCAGCTGCGCCGCGCGGTGCCGGAACGGGCCGAGCGGGGCGCCGGCGTCGTCAAGATCATGGCCAGCGGAGGCCTGCTGACGCCCGGGACCGACCTGGCCGCCGGTCAGTTCTCGCTGGCCGAGCTGCGCGTGGTCGTCGAGGAGGGGCACCGGCACGGCCTGCCGGTCACCGCGCACGCGCACGCGCTCACCGCCGTCGAGGACTGCCTCGCCGCCGGGGTCGACGGCATCGAGCACTGCAGCTGCCTGACCGCGAAGGGCGTCCGGACGCCGCCCGAGCTGGCGGCCGGTCTCGCCGCGGCCGGCATCCTGGTGTGCCCGACCGTCGGCCGGGTCCCCGGGATCGACCCGCCGCCGCACGTCCAGGCGCGGATGGCGGCCACCGGGGCCTCCTTCGAGGCGCAGCTGGTGAACGTGGCCGAGCTGCACCGGGCGGGGGTCGTGCTGCTCGCCGGCACCGACGCCGGCATCGGCCCGTCCAAGCGGCACGGGCTGGTGCCCATGGCGGTGGCCGACCTGGTGGACTGCGGCGTCCCGGTGGCCGAGGCGCTGGCGGCGGCCACCGGCCGGGCGGCCCGCGCGTGCGGGCTGGGCGACCGGACCGGGCGGCTGACGCCCGGTCTGGACGCCGACCTGCTCCTGGCCGACGGGGACGTGACCCGCGACGTCACCGGGCTGCAGCGCCCCCGGCTTGTGCTGTCCCGGGGCCGCGAGGTGGCGCCGGCCGCTCAGGCCTAGGCAGAGACCGCGTCGCGGGCGGCCAGCACGTCGACGAGGTCGGCCAGGCCCACGCCGTCCAGCGTGTCCCGCAGCACCAGTCCGGGCGCCGGCGGCAGCGGCTGCAGCGAGGGCACGCCGAGCACCGCGGCGCCCGCGGCGAGGCCGGCGGTGGCGCCGGCGACGGAGTCCTCCAGCACCACGCAGCCGGCCGGCTCCACGCCGAGCGCGGCCATGGCCTGCAGGTAGGGCGCCGGGTCGGGCTTGCGCGCGGGGACCTCGTCGCCGCAGACGGTGACGTCGAACGGCGGGAGGTCGGGGAAGGCCCGGCCGATCGCGGCGAGCACGACGTCGGCCAGCCGCCGCGGCGTGGTGGTCACCAGCGCGGTGGGCGTCGCGGCGGAGCGGACCTCGGCGATCAGCTCCCGCGCCCCCGGGCGCCAGTGGATCTCCCCTTCCAGCAGCACGGCCACCCGGTCCTCGATCCACCGGCTGTCGGCGAGGAACTGCTCCTCGGTCCGCTCCACGCCGAGGTCGGCGTACAGGATACCCATCGCCACGTGCATGCTGGTGCCGACGGTCCGCTCGCGGGCCTGCTCCGAGAACTGCCCGCCCAGCTCGCGCGCCAGGGCGAACATCGCCTCGCCCCAGTACTGCTCGGTCTCCACCAGCGTGCCGTCCATGTCGAACAGCACCGCCTGCAGCCGGCTGTCGGACGAGAGGGCCGTACCGCTCACGCCGCGGGTGTCAGGGGTGTGCACTGCACCAACCCTACGGCGGCGGGAGGGGGGCCGGCCGCGGCGGCGGCGTGATCGTCGCCGCACCCGGGCGCGGGCTCAGTCCTCGTCGGTGCGGTAGCCGAGGTTGGGCGAGAGCCACCGCTCGGCCTCGGCGACCGTCCAGCCCTTGCGCCGCGCGTAGTCCTCGACCTGGTCGCGGCCGATCCGCCCCAGGTTGAAGTAGCGCGCCTGCGGGTGCGAGAAGTACAGGCCGCTGACCGCCGCGCCCGGCCACATCGCCATGCTCTCGGTGAGCTCGATGCCCGTGGTGGCCTCGACGTCGAGCAGCTCCCAGATGGTCCGCTTCTCGGTGTGCTCCGGGCAGGCGGGGTAGCCGGGGGCCGGCCGGATGCCGGTGTACCGCTCGGCGATCAGCGCGTCGTTGTCCAGCCGCTCGTCGGCCGCGTAGCCCCAGAACTCCGTGCGCACCCGCTGGTGCAGCCGCTCGGCGAACGCCTCGGCCAGCCGGTCGGCCAGCGCCTCGAGCAGGATCGCGCTGTAGTCGTCGTTGGCCTTCTTGAACGCCGCCACCCGGTCGGCCAGGCCGAGCCCGGCGGTCACCGCGAACGCGCCGACGAAGTCGGGCAGGCCGCTGTCGGCCGGGGCGACGAAGTCGGCCAGCGACTTGCGCGGCGCGCCGTCGCGGCCCTCGGTCTGCTGGCGCAGCTGGTGCAGGGTCGCCCGGACGGCGCGGCGCGACTCGTCGGTGTAGACCGCGATGTCCTCGCCGTCCACCCGGTTGGCCGGGAACAGGCCGAAGACGCCGGCGGCCCGCAGCCACCGCTCCGCGACGATCCGGTCGAGCATCGCCTGGGCGTCCTCGTACAGCCGCCGGGCGGCCTCGCCGGTCGCGGGGTTGTTGAGGATGTCGGGGAACCGGCCGCGCATCTCCCAGGCGGTGAAGAACGGCTGCCAGTCGACGTACCGGCGCAGCTCCTCGATCGGCTGGTCGGCGACCACCCGCACGAACTGGGTGGCCACGCCGTGCGGGTGCTCGGAGCCGGTGTCGCGGGCCTGCTGGAGCAGCATCCGCGGCCGCGGCGGGGTGTAGCCGCTCCAGTCGATGCGCGGAGCGGCCGCGCGGGCGGCGGCCAGCGGCAGCATGGTCCGGGTGTCCTGGCGGGCGGCGTGCCGCTCGCGCAGCGCCGCGTAGTCGGTCTCGGTCTCGGCCAGCAGCCGCGGGCGCTGCTCGTCCGACAGCAGCGCGGCGACCACCGGCACCGACCGGGAAGCGTCCTTCACCCAGATGACCGGCCCGTGGTAGCGCGGGGCGACCTTGACCGCCGTGTGCGCCCGGGAGGTGGTGGCGCCGCCGATCAGCAGCGGGATGTCGAAGCCCTGGCGCTCCATCTCCGCGGCGAGGCCGGCCATCTCGTCGAGGGACGGCGTGATGAGCCCGGACAGGCCGATGATGTCGGCGCCCTCGTGCTTGGCCGCGTCGAGGACCTTCTGCGCCGGGACCATGACGCCGAGGTCGACGACGTCGTAGTTGTTGCACTGCAGGACGACGCCGACGATGTTCTTGCCGATGTCGTGCACGTCGCCCTTGACGGTGGCCATCACGACCTTGCCGTTGCTGCGCTCGGCGTCGCCGGGCTGCTTCTCGGCCTCGATGTACGGGATCAGGTGGGCGACGGCCTTCTTCATGACCCGGGCGGACTTCACCACCTGGGGCAGGAACATCTTCCCGGCGCCGAACAGGTCGCCGACGACGTTCATGCCGTCCATCAGCGGGCCCTCGATGACCTCGATGGGCCGGCCGCCGCGGGCGCTGATCTGCGCGCGCAGCTCCTCGGTGTCGGCCTCGACGAACTCGTCGATGCCCTTCACCAGCGCGTGGGTGATCCGCTCCGCCACCGGCAGCGACCGCCACTCGTCGGTGGCGACCTCGCGGGCCGCGCCGTCCCCGGCGTAGTCGCCGGCGATCTCCAGCAGCCGCTCGGTGGCGTCCGGGCGGCGCGCCAGGACGACGTCCTCGATCCGCTCCCGCAGCTCGGCCGGCACCTCGTCGTAGACCTCGAGGGCCCCGGCGTTGACGATGCCCATGTCCAGGCCGGCGGCGATCGCGTGGAACAGGAAGACGGCGTGGATGGCCTCCCGCACGCGGTTGTTTCCGCGGAAGGAGAAGGAGACGTTGGAGATGCCGCCGGAGACCAGCGCGCCGGGCAGGTGCTGCTTGATCCAGCGGGTGGCCTCGATGAAGTCCAGCCCGTAGCGGGCGTGCTCCTCGATGCCCGTGGCGACGGCGAAGACGTTCGGGTCGAAGATGACGTCCTCGGCGGGGAAGCCGACCTCCCGGGTGAGGACGTCGTAGGCCCGGCGGCAGACCTCGGTGCGCCGCTCGAACGAGTCGGCCTGGCCGGCCTCGTCGAAGGCCATCACCACGACCGCGGCGCCGTACTTGCGGCACAGCCGGGCCTGCCGGACGAAGTCCTCCTCCCCCGCCTTCAGCGAGATGGAGTTGACGATCGCCTTGCCCTGGACGTTCTTCAGGCCGGCCTCGATGACCTCCCACTTCGAGGAGTCGATCATGATCGGCACGCGGGAGATGTCGGGCTCGGCGGCGACCAGGCGCGTGAAGCGGTCCATCGCCTCGACGCCGTCGATCATGCCCTCGTCCATGTTGACGTCGATGACCTGCGCGCCGGCCTCGACCTGCTGGCGGGCGACGGCCAGCGCGGTGGTGTAGTCGCCGGCCTTGATCAGGTTCCGGAAGCGCGCCGAGCCGGTGATGTTGGTCCGCTCGCCGACGTTCACGAACAGGCTCTCGTCGGTGACGGTGAGCGGTTCCAGCCCGGACAGGCGCAGCGCCGGCGGCACCTGCGGCGGGGTGCGGGGCGCGGTCCCCTCGACCGCCGCGGCGAGGGCGGCGACGTGCTCGGGCGTCGTGCCGCAGCAGCCGCCGACGAGGTTGACCAGGCCGCTGGCCGCGAACTCCCCGACGAGCGCGGCGGTCTCCTCCGGCGACTCGTCGTACTCGCCGAAGGCGTTGGGCAGGCCCGCGTTCGGGTAGCAGGAGACGAACGTGTCGGCGACCCGCGCCATCTCGGCGAGGTAGGGCCGCATCTCCTTGGCGCCCAGGGCGCAGTTGAGGCCGACCAGCAGCGGACGGACGTGCCGCACCGAGTGCCAGAACGCCTCGGTCACCTGCCCGGACAGCGTCCGCCCGGAGGCGTCGGTGATGGTGCCGGAGATCATCACCGGCCAGCGGCGGCCGCGCTGCTCGAACAGCGTCTCCAGCGCGAAGACCGCCGCCTTGGCGTTGAGGGTGTCGAAGATCGTCTCGACGAGCAGGACGTCGCAGCCGCCGTCCACCAGCCCGGAGGCCTGCTCCAGGTAGGCCTCGACCAGTTCGTCGTACGTGACGTTGCGGGCGCCGGGGTCGTTGACGTCGGGCGAGATGGACGCCGTCTTGCTGGTCGGGCCGAGCGCGCCGACGACGAACCGCGGCCGGCCCGGGGTGCGTGCGGTCATCGCGTCGCACTCGCGGCGGGCCAGCCGGGCCGCCGCGACGTTGATCTCGTGCGCGAGGTCGGCCATGCCGTAGTCGGCCAGCGAGATGCGGTTGGCGTTGAACGTGTTGGTCTCGACCAGGTCCGCGCCGGCCTCGAGGTACTCGCGGTGGATGCCCGCGACGAGCTCGGGCCGGGTCAGGCACAGCAGGTCGTTGTTGCCCTGCACGTCGGTGGGCCAGTCGGCGAACCGCTCGCCGCGGTAGCCGGCCTCGTCGGGCCGGTCGCGCTGGATCGCCGTCCCCATGGCGCCGTCGAGCACCAGGATGCGCTGCTGCAGCAGGGCGGTGAGCTCCGCGGTCGCATCGGGGCGGAGGGACGACGTCCCGGTGGCGGAAGACGTGTTGCGGGGCGACACCGAGTCAGGGTATCGGTCCCCCGGGGCGGCGAGTCGCTCCTGCGGGGGACGTGGGCCACACGCACGGGTCGGCGAACACGCGGCGTGTCCTCCCCCGCGACGTAGGCTTCGAGGGGTGATCGACCCGAAGTCCACCCCTGAGGACCTGCCCCGGCTGAACGACCCCGTCGTGGTCGTCGCCTTCGAGGGCTGGAACGACGCCGGGGACGCCGCCACCGGGGCGCTGGAGCACCTCGAGCTCATCTGGGACGCCACCCCGCTCGCCGCGCTGGACCCCGAGGACTACTACGACTTCCAGGTCAACCGGCCCACCGTCTCGCTCATCGGCGGGGTCAGCCGCCGGATCGAGTGGCCCACCACCCGCATCTCCGTCGCCCGCCCGCCGGGTTCCGACCGCGACGTCGTCCTGATCCGGGGCATCGAGCCCAACATGCGCTGGCGGGGCTTCTGCGAGGAGCTCATCGACCTGTGCCAGGAGCTCGACGCCCGCACCGTCGTGGGGCTCGGCGCGCTGCTGGCCGACACCCCGCACACCCGCCCGACCCCGGTGACGGGGTCGGCCTACGACACCGAGTCCGCCGAGCGGTGGGGTCTGGAGACGTCCCGGTACGAGGGCCCGACCGGCATCCTCGGCGTCTTCCAGGACGCCTGCGTGCAGGCCGGCCTGCCGGCGATCAGCTTCTGGGCCGCGGTGCCGCACTACGTCTCTCAGCCGCCGTCGCCGCGGGCCACCGTCGCGCTGCTGCAGCGGGTCGAGGAGGTCCTCGAGCTCGCCGTGCCGCTCGGCGCGCTGCCGCAGCAGGCCGAGGACTGGGTGAAGACCGTCGACGAGATGGCCAACGAGGACGCCGAGGTCGTGGAGTACGTGCGCTCCCTCGAGGAGCGGGCCACCGAGGTCGACCTCTCCAACGCCAGCGGCGACGCCATCGCCCGCGAGTTCGAGAGATACCTGCGCCGCCGGGGCGGCACGAACTGACGACGCGGCCCTCCGGCTCGCCCGACTGAGCCGCCCCGCTCACGCGGGGGTCCGCCGCGCCTTCGTCGCGGTGGTCGGCCGCCGTTGCATGGCTCGACGGTGTTGGGGATAACGGTCGAGGTCGGGTGGTGCGGGACGATGGCCCGGTGACCGGATCCGCCGCGGTGGAGGCGCTGGCGGCGGCCGGGGCGCTCGGCCCGTTCTTCGCCGTCGCGCCCGAGGCCGGACCGGGCTGGGTCTCCTGGACCGCCCTGGTCGACGGCGGCCCGCTGGAACAGCGGATCGCCGACGTGCGCGCCGCCCTGGCCGCGGCACCCGGCGCCCCCGACGTGGACCGGCGGGTGGCCGCGTCCCTCGCGCACCTGGGGCTGGTGGCCCGCCTCCTCTCCCCCGTGCTCGGCGCCGCCCTGGTGCGCGGCGTCCTGCCGGTGGCCGCGCCGGAGGAGGTGCACCTGCACCTCGCCGGGGCCAACCCGCTGCCGTTGGCCCTGCCCGCCGCCGGGACCGTCCCCGCGGCCGGCCCGGACGCGCTCGCCGGCGCGCTGGACCGGTGCTGGCTCGTGCCGGCCGTGCAGCCCCTGTCGGCGGCGGTGGCCGCCTGCACCGGCTTGTCCACCCAGGTGCTCGACGGCAACACGATCTCCGCGGTCGCCGGTGCGCTGCGGATGGCGAACACCGCCGTCCCGGAGCTCGCGCCCCTCACCGCGGCGACGCTCGACGCCGTGCTCGCCGAGGGCACGCTGGCCGGCACCGGTGCCCGCCGCGGCGACGGCAGCTTCGTCCGCCGCTCCTGCTGCCTGTTCTACCGGCTGCCCGGCGCCGGCACCTGCGGCGACTGCGTCCTCACCCGACCCGGGCCCGGCGCGAGTCGCGGGGTGTAGCGTTCGCGCCGCCGCAGTGTCAGGGAAGCCGGTTCAAGTCCGGCACGGTCCTCGCCACTGTGACCGGGGAGCGGACCCCCACGGCACCACTGGTGCCCCTCGCCGAGGCGGGGGACGCCGGGAAGGTCGGGGCGAGCGTCGATCCGGGAGTCAGGAGACCGGCTGCGGCGCGCACCACGTCATTCCACGAGGCATGGAAGAAAGGGTTCCTCCGCATGACCTCTCCGCACGCCCAGTCCGCCCCGTCGCGCGCCCGCATCGCCGTCCCCGCCTGGGCCTGGGCACTGGCCCTGCTCGCGCTGTTCGGCCTGTACCTGATCGCCCAGGACAGCGGCGCCGTGCTCGCCTCCCTCGGCGACACCGCGCACGAGTTGTTCCACGACGCCCGGCACTCGCTGGGCATGCCGTGCCACTGAGCGGCGCCCCCGTGACCGGGACCCTCGACCGTCCCGCCGTCGGCCAGCCGCTCCGCTTCGGGCAGCTGTTCGGCCGGATCGTGCTCGCCGGCCTGGTCGCCGGCGTGCTGGCCGGCCTGTACTCGCTGCTGGTGACCGAGCGGGCCATCGCGCCCGCCCTCGCCGTCGAGGAGGCCCGCGCGGCCACCGGGGGCGGCCACGAGCACGGCGCGGAGCTGTTCAGCCGCCCCGAGCAGCTGTTCGGCGGGTTCCTGGGCACCGTGCTGGCGGGCGTGGTCCTGGCGGTGGTGTTCGCGGCCGTCTACGGCCTCGTGCGGCACCGGCTGCCCGGCCGGACCGACGTCGCCCGGACCGCGCTGCTGGCCGCCGTCGGCTTCGCCGTGCTCGCGCTGCTGCCGGCGCTGAAGATCCCCGCCAACCCGCCGGCCGTCGGCGACCCGGCCACCGTCGGCACCCGCACCGCGATCTACGGCGGCGTGCTGCTGTGCGGTGTCGTCGGCGCGATGCTGGTGGCCGCGCTGGTCAGCTGGCTGCGCAGCCGCGGCACCGGTGACGCGGTCACGGCGATCGCCGCGACCGTGGCCGGTGCGGTCCTGCTGGCGCTGGTGCTGGTGCTCGTGCCGGACGACCCCGACACCATCGCCGCCGACGTGCCGGCCGCGGTGGTGTGGGACTTCCGGCTCGCCTCGCTCGGCCAGCTGGCCGTGCTGTGGGCCGGGCTCGGCCTGACCAGCGGCTGGCTGCTGGACAGGCTCCCCCGCCGCCGGGCCGTTCCCGCCGGCTGACCGGCCGGCGCCGTCGACCGCCGCGTGCCGGCGGCCGACGGTGCGGTCCGGGCCGGACGGCTAGGGCAGGCGGAGCAGCGGGCGCATCGCCGACGCCGCGTCGGCGTCGAAGAGCCGGTCGTGCATCGTCAGGGCGAACCTGTCGGTCATCCCCGACACGTAGTCCACGACCTGGGTCACCGGGTCGGCCTCGGTGTCCCGGTAGGACGCCGGGATCAGCTCGGGGTGGGCCAGGTGGTGGTCGACCAGCCGGCGGGTCACGTCGATGGCCAGCTGCTTCTGCCCGGCCGCCGTCTCCGACGCGTAGACCCGCTCGAACATGAACGTCCGCAGCTCGTGCATGGCCGCCAGCTGCTCGGGCGCCATCACCACGGCGCCGGCGGTGTTCCCGGGTGACAGCGACCCCTCGACGACCGCGTCGATCATCGCGCCGACCATCTGGCTGCCCGGGTCCCCGAACGCGGCGCGGGCGCGGGCCGGCAGGTCGCCCACCCGCAGCACCCCGGCCCGGACGGCGTCCAGCGCGTCGTGGGACAGGTAGCCGATCCGGTCGGCGTAGCGGACGCACTCGGCCTCGCGGGTGTCCGGCGGCGGGTCGATCTTCCAGCTGTGCGCCCGGATGCCGTCGCGGACCTCCCAGGTGAGGTTGAGCCGCTCGAGCACCTCGACGATGCGCACCCCCTGCGCGGCGTGGTGCCACCCGCCGGGCACGTAGGGCTCGAGGGCGTCCTCGCCGATGTGCCCGAACGGCGAGTGGCCCAGGTCGTGGCCCAGCGCGATCGCCTCGGCCAGGGTCTCGTTGAGGCCCAGCGCGCAGGCCAGGGAGCGGGCGACCTGGGTGACCTGGAGGGTGTGGGTCAGCCGGGTGACGAAGTGGTCGCCGTCGGGGTTGAGGAACACCTGCGTCTTGTGCTTGAGCCGGCGGAAGGCCTTCGCGTGCAGGATGCGGTCGCGGTCGCGCTCGAACGCCGTCCGCAGGGGGTCCTCGGGCTCGGCGACCGCCCGGCCGCGCGTGGCCGCCGACCGGGTGGCCGACGGCGCGAGGTCCTCCTCGGCCGCCTCGCGCGCCGCCCGGTCGACCAGCCGGAAGGGCTCCGACGCCATCAGCCGTCCTGCAGCGCGCTACCCATGGCGCACGTGTCCAGCGCGATCCCCAGCAGCGCGTCGACCGCGTCGCACACGACCGTGGGGGCGCCGTCCTCCAGGTCGTCGCCGTCCCCGGCCGCCAGCGTCCGGGCCGCCCACCGGTCGACCACGGCGATCGCGCCGGGGGTGTCGAGGTCCTCGGACAGCCGCTCCCGCAGGCCGTGCAGCACCGGTGCGGCCGGCGCGCCGGCCGCGCGGGCCACGGCGCGGCGCCAGGTGACCAGCCGCTGCTCGGCCTCCCGCAGCAGGTCCGGCGTCCAGGCCCGGTCGGTGCGGTAGTGGCCGGACAGCAGCGCCAGGCGGATCGCCATCGGGTCCACGCCCTCGCCGCGGAGCTTGGACACGAACACGAGGTTGCCGCGGCTCTTGCTCATCTTCTCGCCGTCCAGGCCGATCATCGCCGCGTGCACGTATGCCCGGGCGAAGGGCTTGGTGGCGGTGAGCGCCTCGGCGTGGACGGCGGAGTACTCGTGGTGCGGGAAGACCAGGTCGCTGCCGCCGCCCTGGACGTCGAAGGCCATGCCGATGGTCTCCAGCGCGATCGTGGCGCACTCGATGTGCCAGCCGGGCCGGCCGGCCGTGCCGCGGGGGCCGGGCCAGGAGGGCTCCCCCGGGCGCTCGCCGCGCCACAGCAGGGGGTCGAGCCGGTTCCGCTTGCCGGCGCGGTCGGGGTCGCCGCCGCGCTCGGCGAAGAAGCGCAGCATGGTCGGCTCGTCGTAGCGGGACTCCGCGCCGAAGCCCGGCGCCTGGGCGACGTCGTGGTAGACGTCGCCGGTGCCGTCGTCGAGGACGTAGGCCAGGCCGTCGTCGAGCAGGTCCTCGATGTGCGCCACGATCCGCGGGATCGACTCGACCGCGCCCACGTAGTCCTCGGGCGGGAGCACCCGCAGGGCGGTCATGTCCTCCCGGAACAGCGCGGTCTCGCGCATGCCCAGGACGATCCAGTCCTCCCCGTCGCGCTCGGCGCGCTCGAGCAGCGGGTCGTCGATGTCCGTGACGTTCTGGACGTAGTGGACCGCGTGCCCGGCGTCCCGCCACACGCGGTTGACCAGGTCGAACGCCAGGTAGGTCGCGGCGTGGCCCAGGTGCGTGGCGTCGTACGGGGTGATCCCGCAGACGTACATGCGAGCGGTGTCCTCGGGCGAGGTGGCGACGACCTCCCCCCGGGAGGTGTCGTACAGCTTGAGCGCGGGACCGGTGCCCGGGAGGGTCGGCAGGAGCGGAGCAGGCCAGGCGAGCACGCCCCGAGCCTAGAGGCGGCTTCCGACGACGCCCGGCGGCCCTCATCCTGAGGGAGCGACAGCAGCCCCGTCGGAGGTGGATCGTGGAGCTCGACCAGTACCTGCCGGTCCTGCAGAAGGCGGACGCGCGCTTCGCCGAGGCCGCCGCCGAGGCGGTGCTCGCCCGCGGCTGGTCCGCGCCGGTGACCGGCTGCCCCGGCTGGACGCTGGCCGACCTGGTCTGGCACCTGGCCGAGGTGCAGCACTTCTGGGCCTGGGTGGTGCGCACCCGCGCCGTCGACCCCGGCGGCTACGTCGAGCCGGTGCGGCACCCCGACGACGAGCTGCTGGGCTACGGCCTGGCGCAGTCCGCCGAGCTGGAGACCGTCCTGGCCGGCGCCGACCCGGCCGAGCGGGTGTGGACGTGGGCGGCGCGGCAGGACGTCGCGTTCGTGCTGCGCCGCCAGGCCATGGAGGCGGTGGTGCACACCTACGACGTCGAGGAGGTGCTCGGCGACGTCCGCCCGATCCCGGCCGACGTCGGCCTCGACGGGCTCGACGAGTGGCTGGAGGTCATGGTCCCCGCCGTCCTCCCCTCCGGGCCGCCGGACACGGCCCACCCGGTGGTCTTCCACGCGGTCGACGCCGACGCCGAGCGCACCCTCTTCCCCGGGTCGCGCCCCTTCCCCATCGCCGCGCTCACCGGGACCGCCGGCGACCTGCTGCTGGCGGTGTGGCGCCGGCTGCCGCTGGAGGTGCTGACGGTGGACGGCGACGGGCTGCAGGCCGCCGCGATGATCGACCTGGTCAAGCTGGAGTAGCCGCCGCGATCCGCTCAGGGCCAGGTGGTCGCGTACCGGTCGAACTCCTCGCCGGTCTGGACGTCGACCACGCAGAACACCAGCCCCGCCGGGTCCTTCATCTGCCAGAAGCCGCCCATGTCCGCGGACCGGGTGGCGCCCAGCGCCTCCAGCCGGGCCACCTCGGCGGGGACGTCGTCGGTCTCGACGTCGACGTGCCAGCGCGGTGGCGTCCCGGTGCCGGTGCGCTGCACCTCCAGGTGGAAGCCGTCCGCGAACGAGCCGAGCGAGGTCCAGTCGGGGTCGGTGGGGTCGGGCTCGGCGGGCCGGCCGGTGGCGGCGGACCAGAAGTCCCGCCCGGCGTCGTGGGTGTCCGGCGGGAGGTCCAGCAGCAGGATCGCCAGGCGGGAACGATGCGGCATGGCAGGAACCTAGAGCCCAGCCGCAGGGTGTCCGCCCGAGCGGGGGCCCGGAGGGTGTCCGGCCGAGCGGGGGCCCGGAGGGTCCCCCGAGGCCGGACGGGACGGAAGCCGAGGACGCTGGGACGCGAGCCGCCCCGCGAGGGTGGTCCGAGCGAGCGGGGGCCGGAGGCCTCCCGAGGGAGGACCAGGCAGGGCTCCACGCACCAGGGGCACGGCACCTGGCCGCGGTCGGAGCCCGGAGGGCGACAGTTAGAACGGCGGCCAGGGCAGGGCGGGCCAGTCGCCGCTGGGCTGCGGGTGGCAGCCGGTGCGCAGCAGGTCGGCGACCCGCTGCTGGGTGCGGCGCACCTCGCGGCGGGTGAGGTGCTCGTGCAGCCGCTCCCCGAGGTCGCCGAGCAGGTCGTCGCGGAGCCGCTCCAGCACCTCCAGCGCCTCGGCCGGCAGCGGCTTGCCGGCCCAGCGCCACAGCAGGGTCCGCAGCTTCGGGTCGACGGAGAAGCAGATGCCGTGGTCGACGCCGTACACGTGCCCCTCGGGCGTGGGGATGATGTGCCCGCCCTTGCGGTCGGCGTTGTTGACGACCGCGTCGAACACCGCCATCCGGCGCAGGCCAGGGTGGTCGGAGCGGACGAAGGCGGCCAGGTCGACGGTGGGGTCGCCGTCCACCCACAGCTGCACCATGCCGGGGCCGAACGGGCCGTCGCGCAGCACGGTGGGCGGCACGACGCGCCAGCCGGTGGCCTCCGACACCAGCGCCGCGGCCACCTCCCGGCCGGCGAGGGTGCCGTCGGGGAAGTCCCACAGCGGCCGCTCCCCCGCGACCGGCTTGTAGACGCACTCGCCCTCGAGCTCGTCGGTGCGGATGGTCCCGACGAGGGTGACGTTGCTGGCGTCGAGCATCCGGCCCTCGAGGTCGATCTCGCCGTCGAGCAGCAGGGTCCGCGCCTCGGCGTCGTCCACCGGCGAGCGCAGGTCGGGGGCGGCTGGCTGCTCGGTCATCGGCGCAGCGGGGCCGGGCTCAGCGGCGGTAGCCGTTCTGCCGCGGGCAGACGTGCCCGCTGGGGTCCAACGGCAGGGAGCACAGCGGGCACGCCGGCCGGCCCGCGGCCACCACGCGGCGGGCGCGGACGACGAAGGCGCGGGCGGCGGCCGGGGTGATCGTCACCCGGAGCGCGTCGGGGCCCTCCTCGCTGTCGGAGAGGATCGCGTCCTCGTCCACCGGCTCCTCGCCGGCGGCCACCGCCTCCACGACGACGGCCTGCGTCTCGCCGTCCCAGGCCAGGCCCATGGCGGCGACCCGGAACTCCTCGTCGACCGGCGCGGCCAGCGGCTCGAGGTCGTCGACCTCGGCGTCGGGCGGGACGACGACGCCGGGGCGGGTGGCGATCTCGTCGAGCAGCTCGTTCATCCGGTCGGCGAGCACCTGCACCTGCGTCTTCTCCAGCGCCACGCTGACCACCCGGCCCGATGCGTCGGAGGCCTGCAGGTAGAAGGTGCGCTCGCCGGGCTGGCCGACCGTGCCGGCGACGAACCGGGACGGGCGTTCGAAGAGGTGGACCTGGCGGGGCACGGCCCCAGGTTACGCGGACGGCCGTCCGGGGCGAGCCGAGACGCAGGTCACACGGTCGCGCCCGCGCCGCCGCCGACGACGGCGTCGGAGTCGGCCTTCCGCCGGCGCCGGCCCTTCTTCGTCGGGGGGACCAGCGCGGCGACGTCCCCACCGGTGTCGTTGACGCGGACGACGAACGGGCGGGTCTCGGTGTAGGTGACCACCGAGATCGACGCGGGGTCGACGACGATCCGCTGGAACTGGTCCAGGTGCAGGCCGAGGGCGTCGGCGAGCACGGCCTTGATCACGTCACCGTGGCTGCAGGCCAGCCACACCGCGTCCGGCCCGAGGGCGGCGTTCCAGGCCCGGACGGCGGCGACCGCCCGGGCCTGGGTCTGGGCCAGCCCCTCGCCCTCGTCGCCGGGGAAGACCGCCGCCGAGGGGTGGGCCTGGACCACCTTCCACAGCGGTTCCTTGGCCAGCTCCTTGAGCGGCCGGCCGGTCCAGTCGCCGTACCGGGCCTCGCCGAGCCGGTCGTCGGTCTGCAGCTCCAGCGAGCGCCCGTCGAGCACGGCCGCGGCGGTCTGGCGGCAGCGCTCCAGCGGGCTGCTCACCACCGCGGCCAGCGGCACCGGCGCCAGCCGCTGCCCCACCGCCGCCGCCTGCGCCTGGCCGGTCTCGTCGAGCTGCACGCCCGGGGTCCAGCCGGCGAGGACGCCGCCGGCGTTGGCCGTCGTCCGGCCGTGTCGCAGGAGGATGACGGTGGTCACGACCTGCGAGTTTACGGCCGCCGGTCAGCGATCACGTGGCGGCGATGACGCCGGTGCCCAGCAGGACGAGGATCAGCGCGCCGACCAGCACCCGGTAGACGACGAACGGGGTGAAGCTGCCGCGGTCGAGGTAGCGCAGCAGCCAGGCGATGACCGTCCAGCCCACGAAGAAGGCCAGCACGGTGGCGAGGATCGTGGGGCCCCACGCGACCGGCTCGCCCTCGGTGCCGCCGGTGAGCGCCTCGTAGGCCTGGAAGACGCCGGACCCGAGCACCGCCGGGACGGCCAGCAGGAACGAGTAGCGGGCCGCCGCCGCCCGCGAGTAGCCCAGGAACAGCCCCATCGTGATCGTGCCGCCGGACCGGGAGACGCCGGGCACCAGCGCCATGGCCTGGGCGAACCCGAAGGCGATGCCGTGCCCGACGGTCAGCTGGTCCAGCTCCCGCTTCTTCGACCCCACCCGGTCGGCCCAGAACAGGACCAGCGAGAAGGCGATCAGCGCGGTGGCCACGATCCACAGGCTGCGGAAGGTGGTCTCGATGCGGTCCTGGAGCAGCAGCCCGAGGACGACGATCGGCACGCTGCCGGCGATGATCAGCCAGCCCATCCGGGCGTCGGGGTCGCGGCGCAGCCGGCGGTCGCCCAGCGAGCGCACCCAGGTGGAGACGATCCGCCAGATGTCGTGCCGGAAGTAGAGCAGCACCGCGGCCTCGGTGCCGATCTGCGTGATCGCGGTGAACGCCGCGCCGGGGTCACCCCAGCCGAAGGCCTCCCCCACCACGCGCAGGTGCGCGCTGGAGGAGATCGGCAGGAACTCCGTCAGCCCCTGCACCAGGCCCAGGACGACGGCCTCGATCCAGCTCATCGCGCGGCCGCCCCCCGTCCGGAGCGATCGGAACGGCCGGGGGCGGGAAGAGTTCCTCGGAGCACGGGAGGCCAGCGTAGGCGGGCCCGGGCCGATCCCGGCGCGCCGCTCCGGGCCCGTCGCTCCCCGGCCCGGCCGGGGCCCCGACGGTAGGTTGGCCCCCCGTGGAACAACGCGCGCTGGGGCGCAGCGGTCTGGTCGTCTCCCGCCTCGCGCTGGGCACCATGACCTGGGGCCGCGACACCGACGAGGACGAGGCCGCGATGCAGCTGACCGCCTTCGTCGACGCCGGCGGCACGCTGGTCGACACCGCCGACGTCTACTGCGACGGGGACAGCGAGCGCACTCTGGGCCGGCTGCTGTCCGACGTCGTCCCCCGCTCCGACCTGCTCATCGCCACCAAGGCCGTGGGCCGCACGTCGCCCGGGCCGATGGGCCGCGGCGGCTCCCGCGGCCACCTGCTGGCCGCCCTCGACGCCTCGCTGGACCGGCTGGGCCTCGACCACGTCGACCTGTGGCAACTGCACGCCTGGGACGACACCACCCCGCTCGAGGAGACCCTCGCCGCCTGCGACACCGCGGTCGCCTCCGGGCGGGTGCGCTACGTCGGTGTCAGCAACTTCACCGGCTGGCAGACCGCGCAGGCGGCCACCTGGCAGCGGGCCTGGCCGGGGCGGGTGCCGGTGGTGAGCACCCAGGTCGAGTACTCGCTGCTGCAGCGCGGGGTCGAGCGCGAGGTGGTGCCGGCCGCCGAGGCGCTGGGGCTGGGCGTGCTGGCCTGGTCGCCGCTGGGCCGGGGGCTGCTGACCGGCAAGTACCGGCACAGCACCCCGACGGAGTCCCGCGGCGCCAACGCCCAGTGGCAGGGCTTCATCGACGAGCTGCGCACCCCGAAGTCCGACCGGATCGTCGAGGCGGTCATCACCGCCGCCGACGGGCTGGGCACCACCCCGCTGGCGGTCGCCCTCGCGTGGGTGCGCGACCGCCCGGGGGTGACCGCGCCGGTGGTCGGGGCGCGCACCGCCCAGCAACTGCAGGCCTCGCTGGACGCCGAGGCGGTGCGGCTGCCCGCGGCGATCCGCACGGCGCTCGAGGACGTCTCGGCGCCCTACTTCGGTTACCCGGAGCGCCGATGACCAGGCCCGCCGTCGCCACCGACCCGGTCTTCACCGCCTTCTGCACCGCGGGCCTGTGGCCGGGCCTCGGCAAGCGGGCGGCCGCCGAGCTGCCCGCGGCCGGCATCACCTCGCCCGACGACGTCACCGCCGACCGGCTGCAGAAGCTGCCCCGGGTGGGCCGGCAGCGCGCCGAGCGGCTGTTCTCCAGCTTCCTGGCCGCCGCGCCCACCTACGAGGTGGTCGAGCTGCTGGTCGGCGCCGGGCTCGACGCGAAGCTGGCGGCCACCGCGGCCGACGCGCTGGGCACCGACGCCGCGCGCCGGCTGCGCGACGACCCGTGGGCGCTGCTCGGCCTGACCGGGGTCACCCTCACCGACGCCGACCGGCTGGCCATCGCCGTCCTGCCGGGGGCCGACCGGCAGGACAGCCGCCGCGGCCGGGCGATCGTGGCGATGACCCTGCGGACGGCGACCCGCGACGGGCACACCGTGCTGCCGGTCGACCTGGTGGTGGCCGCGCTGCGCGCCGAGCAGATCGCCGACCCGGCCGCGGCGATCGTCGCCGCGGTGGAGTCCGGGGACGTGCTGGAGCACGAGCCGCCGGAGCCGGAGTTCGACGAGGACGCCGATCTCGACGAGCTGCCCGAACCCGACCCGGCGCTGCGGATGCTGTCGCTGGCCCGCTACGGCATGGCCGAGGAGGCCGTCGCGGAGAACGTGGCCCGGCTGGCCGCCACCGCCGAGCGGATCGCCGACCCGGCCGCCGTCCGGTCGGTGGCCAAGGGGCTGGACGAGGCGCAGAAGCGGGCCGTGGCGCAGGTGCTCGGCGCCGGGGTGTCGCTGCTGACCGGCGGGCCGGGCACCGGCAAGAGCCGCACGGTCGCGGCGATCGTGACACTGCTGCGGTCCAAGGGCAGCGAGGTGGCGCTGGCCGCCCCCACCGGGCGGGCGGCCAAGCGGCTGGAGGAGCTCACCGACCACCCCGCGGTCACCGTGCACCGGCTGCTGGGCGCGCAGGGCACCACCGGCGGCTTCGCCCGCAACGAGGAGTGGCCGCTGGACGCCGACGTCGTCGTGGTCGACGAGGCCTCGATGCTCGACGTCGAGCTGACCGCGGCGCTGCTGGAGGCCTGCCAGGACGGCACCCACCTGCTGCTGGTGGGCGACCCCGCGCAGCTGCCCTCCATCGGTCCCGGCCACGTGCTGGGCGACCTGATCGACTCCGGGGCCGTGCCGGTCACCGAGCTGACCACGCTGTACCGGCAGGCCGAGGGTGGCGCGATCGCCCGGCTGGCCAACGCCGTCCGGGGCGGGCAGCTGCCGCCGGTGGACTCCCCCGACCGCGAGGTGGTCGTCGTCCCGGCCACCGGCAGCGGGGAGGCGGCCAGGCGGGTGGTGCAGCTGGTCACCGACTCCATCCCACGGGCGCTGGGCATCGACCCGGCCACGGTGCAGGTGGTGACCCCGGTGCACCGCGGGCCGGCCGGCACCATCGAGCTGAACAAGGCGCTCAAGGAGAAGCTGAACCCGGGCGACGGCACGGTGTGGGGCTTCGACGTGGGCGACCGCGTGGTTGCCACCGCCAACCACCTGGACCTCGAGCCGATCGGGTTCGCCAACGGCGAGGTCGGCGTGGTCACCGGCACCGGCGACGGCACGCTGGACGTCGACTTCGCCTCCGGGCCGGTGACGGTGAGCGGCTCGGCGATGAGCGACCTGCGGCACGGCTGGGCGATCACCGTGCACCGCGCGCAGGGCTCGGAGTGGCCCGGCGTGGTCGTCGTCCTGCCGCCGGAGGCCGGCGGGATGCTGTCGCGGCCGCTGGTCTACACCGCGCTCACCCGCGCGCAGCGCCACCTGTCGATCGTGCACGCGACCGGCGCGGCGCTGGCCCGGGCGGTGAGCCAGGTCGACGTCCGGCCGAGGCGCACCCGCCTGGCGACGCTGCTGGCCGAAACCGCCGGCTGAGCGGAGGAGATCCGTGCGGGTGACCCGCACGGATCTCCTC